>CAZYJP010000601.1:0-1501 GCA_964647795.1 uncultured Thermodesulfobacteriota bacterium | reverse complement strand
CTCGTCACCCGTCACGCGTCACGGCTCCTATCCTTCGGCCTCCTCTGGTTCTTCCTCACTCTCTCGGTAGAATCGAGCGTCATTCCGATCGTGGACGTCATCTTCGAGCATCGCTTGTATCTGCCGAGCTTCGGCGCAGCGACCGCTCTTGCTTCTGCGTCCTTCCTGGTTGGCGGTCGGCTGCTTCGGCGCGGAGGGCGCAGATGGTTCTCGGCCGCGGCTGGGGTAATCATCGTCCTTCTGGGCATTGCGGCCTTCCAGCGCAACCACGTCTGGGGGGACGAAATCCGTCTGTGGGAGGACACTGTCTCCAAGTCCCCGGCGAAGGCCAGACCCTACAACGATCTTGGGGTGGCCCTGATGGCCGCTGGGAGATTCGAAGAAGCGATCGACGTGCTGCAGAAGGCGATCGAGCTCGATCGGTTTCACCCATACGCTTACAACAATCTGGGAAGGGCCTACATCCTCACGAGTCGAAGTCCGGCTGCCCTCGAGCCCCTCCGCATGGCGATCCGGATTCACCCCCGGTACGAAGACGCCTACGTCAATCTCGCCTCTGCCCTGAATCAACAAAGGCAGTTCGAGGAGACGGTGAAGCTATTGGAACGGCACCTCGACTGGCTGGGGGGGAGAACCGAGATCCACTATCACCTCGGTGTGGCGTATGCTTTCCTGGGGAACCGGAAGGGAGCCGTGGAAAAGCTGGAGATCGTTTCCCAGGCCGGCAGGACAGAGCTCGTGGAGGATCTGCTGCGGCTGCTCCGGTGAGGTGGATGGCGGTCGCGACGAGGAAGGGAAGGGCTGTGGACTTGAGCACTGCGAAGAGGCGCGTCTCCTGGTTGGCGCTGTTGATCGGCCTGGTTTTGGTCGCCGGGTGCGGGGATCGGGGCGGGGAGCCGGCACCTGCGGCCCCTCCGGCCGGGGTGGACCGGGATGTTGCCCTCCCCTCTCCCGCCCCGGCGGCTGACGAGCCCGTGCCGGAGGTTCCGGCCGCCCTCCCCGATTACACCCTCACCTATCTCGCTGACGAGCACGGCGCCATCGACGGGGAGGCCCTCCAGACCGTGGCCGAGGGGGACGACGGGAGCGCGGTCACCGCCGTGGCGGCCGAGGGACATCGGTTCGTGGGCTGGAGCGACGGGTCCACGGACAACCCCCGCAGGGACCTGGGAGTTTCGGGGGGCCTGGAGGTCACCGCGCTCTTCGCGCCCAGGGAGCACACCCTGACCTACGCGGCCGGGGAGGGCGGCTCCGTGGAAGGCGTGAGCCCCCAGGTCGTGGTCCACGGGGGTGAGGGAAGCCGCATGAGGGCCGTGGCGGCCCGGGGGTACCGATTCGAGGGCTGGAGCGACGGTTCCGCCGAGAACCCGCGCACCGACCGGGAGGTGACGGCCGACGTGGAGGTGACTGCGGAGTTCTCGGTGCGGCGCTACACGCTGACCTACACCCCCGGGGAGGGGGGCTCGGTGGATGGGCGCGGCACCCAGACCGTGCCCCAAGG
>CAZYJP010000600.1:0-1505 GCA_964647795.1 uncultured Thermodesulfobacteriota bacterium | reverse complement strand
CGCCACCGGGGTGGGCCTGGTCCTGTACGCGGCCCGCAAGCGCGACGACCTGCCCCGGGACCTGGACGCCGCCGACGAGAATCTCTTCGCGAAGGTCACCCGGAGAATGAAGTCCTGGTTCAAAGATTTCTTCTGAGGGCTAGCGAAAGAAAGCGGCCCCGCCACACGTCACCGGTCACGCTCTCTCGATAAAAGGAGGTGTCTCATGTCCATGTTCCACCTCGAAGACTCCAATCACTTCAGCGCGACGATCCGGGTCGTTGGGGTAGGCGGCGGGGGAGGCAACGCCGTCAACACCATGATGAGCTCCGGCATCCAGGGGGTAGATTTCATCGTGGCGAACACCGATGCCCAGGCACTCAAGACCAGCGTCGCGCCCATGAAAATCCAGCTCGGGGGCGGGTTCACCCGGGGCCTGGGGGCGGGGGCCAACCCCGAGGTCGGCCGTCAGGCCGCCCTGGAGGACACCGCAGCCATCGCCGACGCCCTCACGGGCGCGGACATGGTCTTCGTGACCGCAGGGATGGGCGGAGGCACGGGCACGGGGGCGAGCCCCATCATCGCCCGGATCGCGCGGGAATGTGGCGCTCTAACGGTGGGAGTGGTGACCAAGCCCTTCGGCTTCGAGGGAAAGCGTCGGATGCGGCAGGCCTCGGAGGGCATCGAGGAGCTCAAGGCAGCGGTGGACACCCTGATCACCATCCCCAATGAGCGGCTCCTCTCCATAGCGGGCCGTCACGCCTCGATCGTAGACGCCTTCGCCCTGGTGGACGACGTGCTCCGACGGGCGGTGAAGGGGATCAGCGATCTCATCACCAACTCGGGCCTCATCAACGTGGACTTCGCCGACGTGCGTACCGTGATGAGCGAGAAGGGCCTGGCCCTCATGGGGACCGGCTGTCACAAGGGGGAGAACCGGGCCGTTCTCGCCGCCCAGGACGCCATTTCCAGCCCTCTCCTGGACAATCTGAGCATCGAGGGCGCCCGGGGGGTGCTCATCAACGTCACCGGGCCGTCCACCATGACGCTCTCCGAGGTCACCGAGGCGGCGACCCTGATCCAGGAAGTGGCCCACGAAGACGCCAATATCATCTTCGGCCAGGTCATCGACGAATCCCTGGACGACGAGGTGCTCGTGACGGTCATCGCCACCGGGTTCGGGCAGGCCAAGGCCGAGGGGCCCGCCCTCGAAGTGGTGCGCCTGAACCGCCCCGAGAAGGAACCCGAGGCCAACCGGGACGTCCCCACGTTCCTTAGGCGGCGCAAGGAGTCCACCGCGGCCGTCGCCGTGACCCGCGTGGTGGGCTCGGACATCGAGATGGAAAACGAGTACGACATCCCGACGTTCCTGAGGAAACAGGCGGACTGAAGCCGGGGAACGCTCAGGAGCCGGGGTCATCGGCCTCCGTCAGAGGCGGACCCCCAGGACCGCGAGCTCCCGCTCCACGATCTGGCTCCAGCCGCGGTTCGCGGCCGGGTTGGCCGGGCTGGGGTGGGTCACCCGG
>CAZYJP010000599.1:0-1506 GCA_964647795.1 uncultured Thermodesulfobacteriota bacterium | reverse complement strand
GACGGCCGATCCGTCAAGCCGGGCAGCGACGCTGCGAGGCGGCTCAGGCCGGAGAGTTTGGCGCGGTCCATGACATCGACCACGAACTTGTGGGGGGTCTCCTCGTCGGCCTCGATCACCACCAGCGTGTCCCGGTCCGCGCGGGCGGTGTCGCGAAGGAGCACGTCCAAATCCGTGGGACTGGCCCGCTGCTCGCCGAGAAAGAGGGAGCCCGCCGGGTCCACCTTGACACGGAGCTCCTGGCGCTCGCTGCGCACCGGTTCGGCCTTCGCCTGGGGAAGGTTGATTCGGATGCCCGGGGAAACCACGAAGGTGGTGGAGAGCATGAAAAAGATGAGGAGGAGAAACACGCAGTCGATCAGGGGGGTGATGTCGGGGGTCACCTGCTCGCGGCGGTGCTTGCGAAATCTCATAAATCGACCTCGAGGCCGCCGGGCGCGCGGGTGCGGAGGTCGACGTTCTTGACCAAGTCCACGAAGTGGAGGGCGTACTGCTCAAGGTTCAAGATGAGGCGGTCCAGCTTGCCGAGGAAGTACCGGTAGGCCACGAAGGCGGGGATCGCGACGGTCAGCCCGGCCGCCGTGGTGATGAGGGCTTCACTGATCCCCCCCGCCAGGCTGGCGGGGTTCCCGACGCCCTGGACGCTGATCACCGTGAAGGCCTTGATCATGCCGGACACCGTTCCAAGCAACCCCAGGAGGGGCGCCACGTTGGCCACCGTCCCGAGGATTCCCACGTAGCGCTCCAGGTGCGCGGCTTCCCGGCGGCCTACCTCTTCCACAGCCTCTTTGACCGTGTCCCGACCCTGACCGGCGTGCCTCAGCGCCGCCTGGATGACGGCCCCCATCGGGCTGCGGCTCCGGCGGCACAACGCCATCGCCTCGTCGAGGAGGCCCCTCCGGATGAGCTCTTCGGCGCGCCGGGCCAGCTCCTTGGGCAGGTTTCGGTTTCCCCTCAGGGTCCAGGCGCGCTCGAGGAACACAGCGAGGGCGATGATGGAGCAGCCCACGATGGGGATCATCAGGACCCCCCCCTTGACGACGTATTCGTACATGGATTCCTCCTGGGAGCGCGGGGAAGGCGGTCAGCGGTCTTGGGGTCCCGGCAGGGGGCGCTTCAGGAGCTCTCGGGCCTCGCGGGCCGCCTCTCCCCGGCCGTCGGCGGAGATCCTCTCATACAGACCCCGGGCGCGGTCCGGAGCCCCCTGGTCTTCGAAGAGCCGGCCCGCCCGCAAGAGGGCCCTCGCCGCCCCGTCGTCGGTCAGGGGATAGAGATACCCGATCCGGAGGTAGGTTTCCAGGGCTTCCTGAGTCCGCCCGGCGGCCTCCTGGGCCTGTCCCAGGTTCAGAAAGGCCCGCAGGCCCTCGGGGCTGGATCCCATCGCGGATGCCTCCGAGAGGGGTGCGATGGCCCGGTCCGGGTTGCCCGCCAGGAGGAAGACCTCGCCAAGGTCGGCCAATACCCCCTGCCGGAGGAGCTCGGCTGGGGCGGGGCACGCCTCCAGGG
>CAZYJP010000598.1:0-1506 GCA_964647795.1 uncultured Thermodesulfobacteriota bacterium | reverse complement strand
CTCCTGCAGCTTCAGCAGGACCCGCTGCCACCGCTCGTTGCCCTCGGTCATCCGGCGGCATGGCGCTCCGTTTCTCGCCCCACCACCGAGACGAACACGTCTTCGAGGGACGGGTCGATGGGGCGGATGCCTCGCAGCTCCAGGTCTGCCCCTGCCAGGAGCTCACGGGCCCGCGCCGCCGATCGCTCGGGCTCGCGGGTGACCAGGTGAATGCGGTCGCCGAAGAGCCCCACCGAGTCGGCTCCGGCGTCTGCGCGAAGCAGCGCCGCCGCGTGCCGAGGCTCCGACGCGTGGATCTCGAGGATCGTCCCCCGCATCCGTCCCTTCACCTCGTCCGGCGTACCCATTGCCAGCAACCGCCCCTCGTGGAGGAGCGCCAGTCGGCTGCACCGTTCCGCTTCGTCCAGGTAGGCGGTGGAGACGAAAATGGTGACGTTCTCGCGCAGGAGCTTGTAGAGGATCCGCCAGAAGTCCCTCCGCGACACGGGGTCGACACCGTTGGTGGGTTCGTCCAGGAAGAGCACCCGGGGGGTGTGGATCAGCGCGCAGGCGAGCCCCAGCTTCTGCTTCATCCCCCCCGAGAGGTTCCCCGCCAGGCGCTTCCGGAAGGGAGTGAGGTTGCTGAATTCGAGAAGCTCCTCGATCTTCGCAGCCCGCCCCTTCCTGGCCACGCCGTAGAGGTCGGCATAGAAGAGGAGGTTCTCCAGGACGGTGAGGTCGGTATAGAGGCCGAAGCGCTGGCTCATATACCCGATCACCTCCTTGACCGCCTCGGCGTCCCGGACGACGTGTTTGCGGTCGACCCAGGCATCCCCTGAGGTGGGGCGCAGGATGGAGGTGAGAAGCCGCATCGTGGTGGTCTTCCCCGCGCCGTCCGGACCTACCAGCCCGAAGATCTGGCCCTCGGCCACCTCGAAGGAGAGCCGATCGACGGCCGCGAGGTCCCCAAAGGACCGCGTCAGCTCCTCCGCGCGGATCGCGGCCACGGTGCCCCTCACTCCCCGCTCGCCAGGAGGATCTCGCCGTCCGCGGGCATGCCGGGCTTGAGCTCTCTGTATGGGTTGGGAATCTGCACCTTGATCCGATAGACCAATTTGACGCGCTCTTCCCGCGTCTGGACGCTCTTCGGGGTGAATTCGGCCTCGGAGGCCAGGAAGGTGACCGTCCCCTCGTAGGTCCGGCCCGGGTAGGTGTCGGTGGTCACCCGAACCCGCTGCCCCAGGTGGACCCGCCCCAGGTCGGTCTCGCCCACGTACGCTCGGAGCCACACCTGCTCCAGGTCCCCCACAGCGACCACGGGGGTGCCGGGCGAGACGTACTCTCCCGCCTCCACGTGCTCGGAGAGGACCACGCCCGACAGGGGAGCCGCGAGGGTGGTGTAACCCAGGCGCGTCTCCGCCAGGGCCAGGGACTCCCGGGCCTGGTCCCGCCGGGCACGGGTCTGGTCGACCACCTCCCGGCGAGGCCCCGCCTCAGGCCGGTGCGCCACGCAGGCGGGGTACCGCG
>CAZYJP010000597.1:0-1508 GCA_964647795.1 uncultured Thermodesulfobacteriota bacterium | reverse complement strand
CGGACCTCTCCGGCGGCCCGGCCCCTCGCCGCCGCCTTCGGCCCCCGCAACGGGCCGGAGCGGGAGCAGTGGACCGCGTGGTCGTCGTTACGTCCGTCGTACGCACAGAAGGGGCACCGCGCCCCGATCTGGGAGCCGCACTCGTCGCACCGGATGACCTCGAGGCCGTAGGCGTGGCTGCAGGGTTCCGTCTGGGACATGGTGCCCCTCCTCGGGCGGCGGGAGCGCGTCCGGCGACGTTCCCCGCTGCCGGACCGTCTCGGCGGGGGAGGGTTGGGCATATCGCAGGGGGCGCAGGTGCCCGAGACGCGGCAGGGTGGGGAATAAGCCCCTGTCGCTCGGGCTGACAAGACGTACCGTTCTCCCCCGCGCGTCTTCCCGGTCGGGATGGTGGACAGGCGGGAGAGAGAGGGAAAAAAACTTCCTCCGCTGCCTGCTCCCACGTAGTGAAATCGACCCGGGAGGTGCCGTCAAGGTCTCCGGCCGCAGGTTTACCCGAGAGGCTACCCGGTTTATCCTGTCGTTCCCTGGCGAGTCCGCCGACGGGTCCCCGCAGGGGCCGGCGGCCTCGGATACCCCAGTCCGCGACCCGGAGGTGACCCCTGGTTCTGCCGATTCCCTGCCCGAACTGCCGCCGATTCGTCCCTTCCGACACCGTCAACTGCCCCCACTGCGGCCTCCTACGTCCGGCGGAACGGTGGGGAAGGATCCTGTTCCGGATGGAACCCGAGACCCTGGTGTGGGCGGTGATCTATGTCAACGCGGCCCTGTACCTGCTCTCCTTGCTCCTCGTGCCCCGGGGGATCGGGGTCTCGGCCAACCCCTTCACCTTCCTCACGCCGTCGAGCAGCTCGCTGCTGCTCCTGGGGGCCACGGGCACCGTTCCCATCGACGGCCTGGGCCGGTGGTGGACCCTCCTGACCGCCAACTACCTCCACGGCGGCCTGCTGCACATCTTCTTCAACATGGCCGCCCTGCGTCAGCTCGGTCCCCTGATCGTGAGGGAGTACGGCCCGAGCCGCGCGGTGGCGTTGTACACTCTGACGGGGGTCGGGGGCTTTCTGGTTTCCTACGCCGCGAGGATCCCGTTCACCATCGGCGCCTCGGCCGCGGTCTGCGGGCTCATCGGGGCGGCGCTCTACTACGGACGGAGCCGGGGGGGCGCCTACGGCAATGCCGTGTTCCAGCAACTCGGGGGCTGGGCCCTCGGGATCTTCCTCTTCGGCTTCCTGGTGCCCGGTATCAACAATTGGGCCCACGGCGGGGGTTTGGCGGCGGGGTTCCTGCTGGGAAGCCTCCTGGGGTACGAGGAGAGGGGGCGCGAGCAGCCCTGGCACCGCTGGCTCGCCGGCGGGTGCGCGACCGTCACGGCACTGGGGCTGCTCTGGGCCGTGGGGACGGCGCTCGTGGTTCGGTTTCTCGGCTGAGCCGGGTGCCGGTCCGGCCGGGCAGCGCGAGCGTGCCGCCCGTGAGTCCGGCGGTTCGGGGGTACGGCGTCCCCCGGTCAG
>CAZYJP010000596.1:0-1516 GCA_964647795.1 uncultured Thermodesulfobacteriota bacterium | reverse complement strand
GTTTCGAGAGTCCTCGGCAGCTCATGGCGTACGTGGGCCTCGTCCCAGGGGAACGCTCCTCCGGCGAACGACGACGCCTGGGCTCCATCACGAACGCCGGCAATGCTCGCGTCCGCCACGTCCTGGTGCAGGCCGCCTGGCACTATCGCAAACGGCCCGCCCTCAGTGCTTCCCTTCGCAGGCGCCAGGTCGGGCAGGATGCCGACGTCATTCAACACGCCTGGAAGTGCCAGCACCGACTCTACAAGGTCTTTCACCGCCTGGCTCTCAAGAAACCCAACCAGGTGGCCGCTACTGCGTATTCCGACGGAAGTGGCCCCCTGATTCCAAACGAAGTGGCCCACCCATTCCAATCGAAGTGGCCCAGGGATTCCGAGGGAAGTGGCCCACCCATTCCAAGGGAAGTGGCCCACCCCGGGGGAGGAGTTGGCGACGCTGGATAACCGATACCTGAAGCCGTCACTTGGGCGCCTTGCATCCCCCGAGAGCAAGGAGGCCCGGTGCCGGCGAAGAGGTTGTCCATGCGTCAGATTCGAGAGGTACTCCGGTTGGAGGCCGAGGGGCTGTCCGATCGGGCGATTGCCGAGAGTTTGCGGATCCCCCGCACGACGGTGCGTCGGTACCGGCGGCGGGCCCGGGAGGCCGGATTGGGCTGGCCCCTCCCGGAGGGACTGTTGGAGAGCGAGTTGGAGGCCCGGCTGTTTCCTCCGGCGCCGCCGGTGGGCCTGCACGAGCGGCCGGAGCCGGATTGGCCCACGATCCACAAGGAGCTTCGCCGGTCGGGGGTGACGCTTCAGCTTCTGTGGCTGGAGTACAAGGAAGCGCATCCGGAGGGCTACCAGTACTCGCGTTTCTGCGGCCTCTACCGCGGCTGGAAGGGGCAGCTGGATCCGGTGCTTCGCCAGGAGCATCGGGCCGGGGAAAAGCTCTTTGTCGACTACGCGGGGCAGACGGTGCCCGTGGTGGATCCCGAAACGGGCGAAGTGCGCGAGGCGCAGGTGTTTGTCGGGGTCCTGGGCGCCAGCAACTATACGTACGCGGAGGCCACCTGGAGCCAGACGCTCCCCGACTGGATCGGGTCGCATGTCCGCATGTTTGCGGCCCTGGGGGGCGTCCCGAAACTGGTGGTGCCGGACAATTTACTGTCCGGCGTCCGCAAGTCCTGCCGGTATGACCCGGACGTCAATCCCACCTACCAGGAGATGGCGGCTCACTACGGGGTGGGGGTGCTGCCGGCCCGGTCCAACAAGCCCCGGGACAAGGCGAAGGCAGAATCGGGCGTGCTCATCGTGGAGCGGTGGATCCTGGCCCGGCTCCGCAACCACACCTTCTTCTCCCTGTCCGAGCTCAATCGGGAGATCCGTCGGCTCTGCTCCGAGCTGAACGATCGTCCCTTCCAGAAGCTGCCGGGCACCCGGCGCTCGCTCTTCGAAACGGTGGAGCGTGCGGTGCTGCGCCCGCTGCCGGCCGAGCCCTACGCCTTCGCCGAGTGGAAGAAGGCCGTGGTCAACATCGA
>CAZYJP010000595.1:0-1530 GCA_964647795.1 uncultured Thermodesulfobacteriota bacterium | reverse complement strand
GGTTCCCCCGACGAGAGCAGCCACCTGACGCCCCCGCGGAGGAAGACCATGCCCAAGGTGAAGCTCGGCCCCAAACCCTTCCTTCTCCCCCAGCCGGCCGTGTTGGTGGGCACGCTCCTGGACGGGGTCCCCAACTACATGGTGGCCGCCTGGTGCGGCGTGGCCAACCACGTGCCGCCCATGGTGACCGTGGCGGTGCGCCCGAGCCGCCACACCGAGCGGGGCATCCGGGCCCACGGAGCCTTCAGCCTCAACGTCCCCTCCACCGACCTGGTCCGGGACACCGACTACTGCGGCATCGTGAGCGGGGCCAAGGAGGACAAGTCCGCGATCTTCACCACCGTCACCGGCACGATCGAGGGCGCGCCCCTGATCCGCGAGTGCCGGCTCGGCCTGGAGTGCCGGCTCGTCCAGACCCTGGAGCTTCCCACCCACCGCCTGCACCTGGGGGAGGTCGTGGAAGTGCACGCCGAGGAGGGCTGCCTGGTGGATGGGGTGCCGGAGATGGGCCGGGTCGACCCGCTGATCTACTCCATCACCGACGGGAACTACTGGAAGGTGGGCGGGCCGGTCGGCAGGGCCTTTCATGTCGGGAGGCGAGGGAAGGGGGGGGCGGGCCGGGGGCGCGCGAACCCGGGCCCCGGCCAGGGGGTGGCCTGAGGGCGGATCAGCCCCGGCTCAATTCCCGCAGGTGCGGCAGGAGGGCCGCCAGCGCGCGGGAACGGTGGCTGATCCGGTTTTTTGCCGCGAGGTCCATTTCCGCCAGGGTCAGGCCCGGACCTTCCACCAGGAAGAGAGGGTCGTAGCCGAAGCCGCCGGAGCCGCGGGGGGCCTCCAGGATGCGCCCCTCGAGCCGCCCCTCGGCCTCGGCACCCTCCCCCCCCGGGACCTCCAGCACCATGGCGCATACGAACGCCGCCCCCCGGCGGTCGGCCGCCACACCCGAGAGCTCCTCCAGGAGCTTGCGGTTGTTGTCGGCATCCGAAGACCCCGGGCCGGCATAGCGGGCCGAGCGGACTCCCGGGCGGCCGTCGAGGGCCTCCACGGCGAGCCCCGAGTCGTCGGCCAGGGCAGGCAGGCCCGAAGCCGCGGCAAGGGCGCTCGCCTTCCTGTGTGCGTTCTCCCGGAAGGTGGCCCCGTCCTCCTCCACGTCGGGCGCACCGGCCACGTCGGCGAGCCCCAGGACCTCGATGCCCTCGGAACCCAGGAGCGCCCGGAGTTCCCGGAGCTTTCCCGGGTTTCGGGTGGCGACCAGGAGTGTCAAGGGCCCTCTCCCAGCACCTCGCGCTGGAGGGCCAGGAGCCGTTCGATCCCGCCCCACGCGAGGTCCAAGAGGTCTCCGAGCTGCGCCCGGGTGAAGGGGCGCTCCTCCCCGGTGCCCTGCACCTCCACCAACTGGCCGCCCCCGGTCATGATCACGTTCATGTCGATGTCGGCCGCCGAATCCTCCCGGTAGTCGAGATCGAGGAGGGGGCGGCCGCCCACGATGCCCACGCTCACCGCCGCCACCGCTTCGCGCAGCGGCACAGC
>CAZYJP010000594.1:0-1532 GCA_964647795.1 uncultured Thermodesulfobacteriota bacterium | reverse complement strand
CCCCAGCCGATAAACGGCATGGCGAAGAAGGACAGGAACCCCACGGTGAAGGTCACGTCCGTGGCCCACCCGTAGTAGGCTTTTTCGCTTTCGTCCTTGGCCCCGAAATGCTTGAGGGCGAAGACTCCCCCGGTCAGGAGCATGGCCCAGCTGATGTTCCCGAAGAACCGGTGGGAGAAGAGGTAGGGGAGGCTCGGGTTGAAGAACGCTCGGGCCGACCAGGCCACAGGCTCGTTCACGGCGGGCAGGGCGACGCTCGGGGTGAGCATGTAGGACCCCAGCCCGTCCCAGACGAACTGCACCAGGAGGCCGAACAGGGCCGCGACGCAGCCGAAGAAGATGTGGAGTCGCTTGCGGTGCTGCAGGGCGTCCCATGGCAGGTAGTAGAAGAAGAAGAGGAACACCACTTCGCCGAGGAAGAACACGAACTGCGCGATCAGGGGCCAGAAGAAGAGGTTCGACCACCGCGACCAGAACTCGGGGTAGGTTCCCATGATCCACATGGGAATCCCGGTGCCCAAGGCCGCGCCCGGGGAGAAGAGGACCAGGGAGAACCAGACCAAGCTCCGGGCGAGCCGGTCGTAGCGGGGGTCCTTCCGGCGGTAGCCCACGTACTCGAGGGCCGGCGCCAGGACCATGTAGGCGGTGATCAGGGTGGCGATGATGATGTGGGAGAAGGCGATCTCCTCCATCCACACCCACCGGGGGAAGACAGGCGGATCGATCAGGGGCAGGTCCATGCGCTCTCCTGGCCGCCGTTCGGGGCGAGGGATCCGGGCCGCGCCGAGTATACCAGGGTCCGGCCGAATGCGCGTCTGCCTTTTGGGGCCTCAGCGCAGGCGCCTCCGGGGGGGTTCCCCCCGGAGGCTCATGAAGTCGAGGATGCGGCCCGCTTCCAACTCCTTCAGCGCCAGGCATCCGGCCCCCATGGCCTCGGCGAGCACCCTGGGGTAGGGGTAGAAGTCGATCCAGGTGAGGTCGGTGTCCACCACCAGGCTCCGGATCCCGTGTGCCCGGAGACGGCGGGCGTGGCGGAGTGCCTCCTCGAAGGGGTCCAGGCCCTCCATGCCGATGTTGGCCTTGCCGTCGGTCAGGAGCACCAGCAGCGGGGTCCTGCCCGGGTGCCTCCGGGCCTCGTACCCGAAGAGCTCGAGGCACTTTGCCAGGGCCAGGGCCAAGGGGGACTTGCCGCCGGTGGGGAGGTCCCGCAGTCGCTTCTGGGCCGCGTTCACGCTTGTGGTGAAGGGCAGGATCACCCGCGCCTCGGTGCCCCGAAAGGAGAGCAGGGCGACCCGGTCCCGCTTCTGATAGGCGTCGGCGAGCAGAGAGAGGACGATCCCCTTGGCGCGGGCCATGACCTCCTCGGCGCCCATGGACCCCGACGCGTCCACGGCGAAGAGAAGGCTCACCCCGGAGGACCGCGAGCGCACCTTCTCGCGCCAGTCAGAGGGGCAGACCCGGAGACCCTGCGGCCCGCCGGGGGACTCGCTCCGGCGGCGGAGTTGGTGCGGGGCGGCGGCCCGCAGGGTGGC
>CAZYJP010000593.1:0-1533 GCA_964647795.1 uncultured Thermodesulfobacteriota bacterium | reverse complement strand
GGCTTGGCCCCTGCGTCCAGGACTCCCCCGCCGGCGGCCCCCGGGGCGGAGCGCACCGTATAACGGAAGCGCCGGAGCACCGGTCGTTGCGCCCGGAGCTCCCCGCTGGCGGTCAGTCGGGTGCCCTCGGGCATCGAAACGGGCCGGTCCAGGGCGAAGAGCCAGAGCTTCCCGTGGGGTTCCAGGGTGATGTCCTGGGCCAAGCCAGGGGGTCCGAGCGGGGGGACGGAGATCGGAGGACCGTGGCTCTCCGGGGCCGCCGCGGTCCAGCGCACCCCGTCCGTGTGGAGGAGCACGATCCCGCGCCAGTACCGTTCCGGAGGGGGCGGCAGGGGACCGTCGAAGTGGGCGCGAAACGCCACGGCGTCCGAGAGGGCGAGCTCACTCACGCTCCCCGGCGTCATGGACTCGGACAACCCCGAGAGACCCCGGTGGGCATCGGCGGGCAGCCCCCAGAGCCGCCCCGAGACCCTCGGGAAGAGGAGGAAGACAATGAGGGTCAGGGGCAGCGCTTGGGCGAGGAGCCGGCCTCCCACGGCGAGCCCCCCCCGAAACCCCAGGCCGCCCTGCCCATCGGCTAGGCAGACCAGGGCCCCGGCCGAGAGGAACACGGTCACGCCCATGTGCCCCGCCGCGGCCAGGGACTGATCGTAGAGCAGGTTCGCGAGGAGCAGGAACCAGCAGAGGAAGACCAGGAGAATCCGGTCCCGGGTTGTGCGCAGTTCGAGGAGTTTGAGCCCTGCCAGGAGGAAGAGCAGCGTGAGGGCCGCGTCCCGGCCCAGGGGCCGGGGGGCCGTGAGCCCGACTCCCAGCGCCCCCAGCACGGTGCATCCCAGGACGAGCCAGCGCCCGAGCTCCCGAGACCTTCGGACCTCCCGGTACACACGCCAGGACCCCAGGAGTGCGGTGGCCGCAACCACCCAGGGCGACACCCGAAACGCATGGGGGCCCAGAGCGGCCAACCAGGTAGCCAGGAGGAGCACCCCGGCCGCCGGGGCCAACGAAGGCCCGCCCCTCCCCGCCCGGCTCACCCCTCGAACTCCGCCAGCGCCGCCAGGCACTGGTGGAGGTGCCCCTCCCCCAGGGAGGGGCCGCGCTCGAGATCGGGAAGGCGCAGGCCCCAGGGCCGCCCGCTCCCGTGTGCTTCCAGTGCCCAGCGGCAGAGCCGGCTCAGGCGCTCCTCGGTCCCCAGGCCGGGCGCGTCGTTCCAGTCCAGCCACACGTCGATCCCCGCCTCCCCGGAAAAATGCTTGGAGAGGAGCTCCTCGGCCCTGGCCGAGGCCTTCCAGTGAACCACCCGCAGGGACTCCCCCGTCCGGTAGTCCCGCACCCCCGCGAAGTCCCCCGCCCCGGCACCCCTCGGAGCCGCTCCGTCCCCTGCCTCACTGCTCCAGAGCGACCGCGGACCGGCAGGGGCCGGCTTGGGGTAGACAAGGCATCGGGCGTCGAGCTCGAGAACCGACCAGGCGCGGAAGAGGCCGAGGGGGTAGCGGGTCTCCACGACGAAGGGCCCCAGCGGCAGGCGGCCCCGCC
>CAZYJP010000592.1:0-1537 GCA_964647795.1 uncultured Thermodesulfobacteriota bacterium | reverse complement strand
CCGAGCGGCCCCTGGTGCCGTTCATCTCGGCGGTGCACGAGCGCCTTGCCGTGGAGCTCGCCCGGGGGTGCACCCGGGGTTGCGGGTTCTGCCAGGCGGGGTTCCTCTACCGGCCGGTGCGGGAGCGAAGCCCCGAGCTCGTGGCGGACCTCGTGGCGCGGGGGCTCGGGAACACCGGGTACGAGGAGGTGGGGCTCCTCTCTCTCTCCACCGGGGACTACTGTGCCATCGGGCCGCTCCTGGTGAATCTCATGGACGCCCACGCCCCCGAGCGGGTGGCGGTGAGTCTGCCGAGCCTGCGGGTCGACAGCCTGGAACCGCGGCTCCTCCAGGAGGTGGGCCGGGTGCGCAAGACGGGCTTCACCGTAGCCCCCGAAGCCGGAACCGAGCGCCTGCGGCGGGTGGTGAACAAGAACGTCACGGAGGCCGACGTGCTCCGGGCCGCGGAGCGGATTTTCGCCGCAGGCTGGAAAGCCGTGAAGCTCTACTTCATGGTGGGGCTCCCCACCGAGACCCGCGAGGACTGGGCGGGGATCGTGGAGCTGGTGCGCCGGGTGGCCCGCCTGGCGCCGGGGGGGCGGGGCCGGGTGGGGGTCAGCCTCTCCAACTTCGTGCCGAAGCCCCACACCCCCTTCCAGTGGTGCCCCCAGCTCGGGCCCGCCGAGGTTGCCGAGGCCCAGGAGTACTTCCACCGCGAGCTCTCCCGGGAGCGCAAGGTCGAGCTCAAGTGGCACAGCGGGCCCATGAGCGCCCTCGAGGGGGTCTTCGCCCGAGGAGACCGCCGGGTGGGTGCCGCGGTGCTCGCGGCGTACCGCAGGGGCTGCCGGATGGACGGCTGGACCGAACGGTTCCGCTGGGATTTGTGGCAGGAAGCCCTCGCGGAGGCCGGTCTCTCCGTGGACGAGTGCCTCCGGGAGCGGGATCCGTCCGAGCCCCTCCCGTGGGACGGGGTCGACCTGGGGGTGGACCGGTCCTTCCTCCGCTCGGAGTGGGAGAGGGCGCGGCAGGGTGCCCCCACCGGCGACTGTCGGGACGGGGAGTGCCAGAAGTGCGGCCTGTGCGACTTCGAGGTCCTTCTGCCCCGAGTGGCCGGACCCCGGGACTTTCCGCCGTGCCGGGAGGGGGGCGGGGAAGCGCGGGAGGCGGGGGGGGATGACCCATCCCTGCTCCCCCGCGTGCGGTTCCGCTTTACCAAGACCGGCCCGGCGAGCCTCCTCTCCCACCTGGAGACCGTGGCGGCCCTCCACCGGGCCTTCCGGGCCGCGGGCGTGGCCCTGGCCTACTCCCAGGGGTACCACCCCCACCCCCGGCT
Source organism: uncultured Thermodesulfobacteriota bacterium (assembly GCA_964647795.1). Taxonomy (GTDB): domain Bacteria; phylum Desulfobacterota; class Deferrisomatia; order Deferrisomatales; family JACRMM01; genus JBFLZB01. The sequence continues at coordinate 225 of CAZYJP010000592.1, read as the reverse complement.
CACCCTCGGGCCGGCGCTCCCCCTCGGGACCGAGAGCCTGGCGGAGCTGGGGGACCTGAAGGTCCTGGAGGTTCCACCTCTCGTCCGTGCCCAGGCCGCCCTGAACGAACACCTGCCCGAGGGGCTCCGGGTGGAGGCCCTCTGGACCCTGGTCCCCGGCTCCCGGGGTCTCACCGGGGGAGACACCCGGGAGGAGTACCGGGTGTGGCCGTCGGAGGCCGCCAC
>CAZYJP010000591.1:0-1537 GCA_964647795.1 uncultured Thermodesulfobacteriota bacterium | reverse complement strand
CCAACGGGCAACCCGCAACGGACAACGGACAACGGACAACGGACAACGGACAACCCATGCTGCTGATGATCGACAACTACGACTCCTTCACCTACAACCTGGTCCAGTACTTCGGCATTCTGGGCCAGGAGGTCACGGTGTTCCGAAACGACAAGGTCACCGTCGAGGAGGTCGAGCGCCTCCAGCCCGAACGGGTGGTCATCTCGCCGGGCCCCGGCGACCCGTCCGGTGCAGGGGTAAGCGTGGAGCTCATTCGTCGGTTCGACGGGAGGGTGCCGCTCCTGGGGGTGTGCCTGGGCCACCAGGCCATGGGGTATGCCTTCGGGGCGGAGATCGTGCGGGCCAAGCAGATCATGCACGGCAAGATCTCCGCCGTGCACCACGACGGCACCGGCCTCTACCGGGGTATCCCCAGCCCCTTCGATGCGACCCGCTACCACTCGTTGGTGATCCGGGGCAAGACCCTTCCCCCTCGCTTCCGCCGCACGGCCTGGACCGTGGAGGACGACGAGATCATGGGCATCGCCGACGACGGGGCCCGCCTGTACGGCCTCCAGTACCACCCGGAGTCGATCCTGACCGCCGCCGGCATGGACATCCTGAGGAATTTCCTGGCGATACCGGCGTAGGGGCAGCCCGTCCCTCGTCACCGATCACTGGTCCCCCCTCACCGGTCACCGATCACTGCTGACTGCTTACTGATCACTGCTTACTGATTACTGATCACTCGTCAACGAGGGAACGTTCGTGTTGAAGGACCTGATCCACAAGCTGCTGGAGCGCCTGGACCTGACCGAGGGGGAGATGATCGACGCCATGGAGGCGATCATGGGGGGCGAGGCCACGCCCGCCATGATGGCGGCCTTCCTGACGGCGCTCCGCCTCAAGGGGGAGACGGTGGAGGAGATCACCGGTGCGGCCCGGGTGATGCGGGAGCGCGCCACCCCGATTCGGGTGGGCGCCCGGGCGGCCCCCGTGGTCTCCATCGATCGGGACGAGATCAACGTCGACCTCGAGACCATCGTCGACACGTGCGGTACCGGGGGGGACGCCACCCAGACCTTCAACATTTCCACCACCACGGCCTTCGTGCTCGCGGGGGCGGGGGTCCGGGTGGCCAAGCACGGAAACCGGGCGGTTTCGAGCCGCTGCGGGAGCGCCGACGTGCTCGAGGCCCTGGGCGTGGACCTGGACGTGACGCCGGAGCGGGTGCAGGAGTGCATCGAGACCATCGGCATCGGGTTCCTGTACGCCCCGTTTCTTCATTCGGCCATGAAGCACGTGGCCCCGGTGCGCCGGGAGATCGGCATCCGGACGGTCTTCAACATCCTGGGTCCCCTCACGAACCCTGCCGGTGCGTCGTGCCAGGTGCTGGGGGTGTACCGGAGGGACCTCACGGCGATGCTCGCCGCGGTGCTGGGCCGCCTGGGGAGCCGCCGCGCCCTGGTGGTGCACGGGGCCGACGGGTTGGACGAGCTCACCATCACCGGCCCGACCCACGTGGCCGAGCTCCGGGACGGGGCGGTGCGCGAGTACG
>CAZYJP010000590.1:0-1537 GCA_964647795.1 uncultured Thermodesulfobacteriota bacterium | reverse complement strand
GGCGGCCTCCACGGCGGCGGCGAGCACGGGGCCCCTACTCTGCCACCCGGTCCGGCGCCGGACACCCCGGCCCTTCCCCGAAAAGAAGGGCTCTCTCCTCCGGCGAGAGGGCGGCGCGGGCCTGGTCCCGGAAGTTGTTCACGCCCGCGAAGAACTCGCGCATCATAGCCACCAGGAGGTAGCGGCCGCGCGGGGTGAGGGTCATGATCTCGCCGTCGTCCCGGTCGATCGCCCCGAAGGCCTTCAGGAAGAGGACCTCTCCGGGGAGGCCCCTCGCCACCGAGACCCCGAAGCTCTCCCGGAAGGCCCGCTGGTCGAGCCGCAGTCCGAAGAGCCCCATCATGAGCCGGTAGCGCATCTGCTCCCGCTTGGGAAAGGTCCGGGTGCCGGCCGCCGAGAGCCGGCCGGCACCCACGGCCTCGTCGTACTCCTTCAGGGAGAAGGTATTGGCGTAGAGCGCCCCTCCCAGGTAGCTGAAGGAACCGCTGCCCGCGCCCACGTACTCCTCGTAGTCCACGATGTACTCGTCGATCATCTCCCCCGCCTTGCGGGAGAAGGTCCAGGCGGTGGCCGGTTCGAAGGCCCCCTCCAGGGCTCGGGAGAGGAGTTGGTAGTAGCGGTGCTCCCGGGGGTAGTCCACCCGGCCCACCGTCCGGGCGAGGGAGCGGCGAACGGCCGGGGAGGTCATGAGGGGGTAGAAGGTGGTCTGGTTGGCCTCGGAAAGCCGCAGGCACTCCACGTCACGTCGGAGCGACTCCTCGGTCTGACTGGGAAAGTTGAAGATCATGTCCACGTTGAGGGAGTGGAACCGCCCCGCAGTCTGCTGGAGCCGTTCCAGAATCTCGTCGCCGCTGCCGTACTTGTCGTAGCGGTCCATCTGGCGAAGCAGTCCGTCGTCGAAGCTCTGGACCCCCACCGAGAGCCGCTGGACCCTCTCACGGAGGGCGTCCACGACTTCCGGCACCAGGTGGTTCGGGTTGGTCTCGCAAGACACCTCCCGCACAGAGAAAAGATCTCGGGCGAGATCCAGGGTGGCGGACAGCTCATCGATCAGGATCGTGGGGGTGCCGCCCCCCACGTAGACCGACGAGAAATCGTAGCCCCGTGCCGCCACCAGCCGCATCTCCTCCCGCAGGTTCCCGAAGTAACGCCGTGCCGGGTCCTCGGCAAACGGATACCGGTTGAAGGAGCAGTATGGGCAGAGCCGCTGGCAGAAGGGGACGTGGAGGTAGAGCAGATACTTCCTGCCCGGTACGGGCGGGGGAAGCGTCACCTGGCGCCCGACCTCCAGGGAGAGGATGCGGCGGTTGGACCAGCGAAGGAAGGCGGTGAGAATGCGCTCGGCCAGCACGGACGACCGTGACCTCCTGGATGGGGCCCGTCCACGCCCGGTCGGTCGGGCGGGCCCGGGGGCCACGGCCTCCGGGGGGAAGGTCCTTGTACCAACAGGGCCGAGGCGGGTCAAGCGAGGCAAGTGACCCAGGATCCACCGCCTTGACACGTGCCCGGGGCCGGGGAGCCCCTCCGCTCCGCCCCG
>CAZYJP010000589.1:0-1540 GCA_964647795.1 uncultured Thermodesulfobacteriota bacterium | reverse complement strand
GAGAGGGAGCGCCCTCGGGCGTCTCTCGACGCTGTCGCCGCGCTGGAGAGGTATCAGGCGGCGGGGGAGACCGTCGTCTTCTTCCCGGAGGCCGGGGTCGCGCCCGACGCCCTCACCCTGGGGCCCTTTCGGCCCATGGTCTTCGAAGCCTGCGTCCGAACGGGGCGTCCTGCCGTCCCCGCGGCCCTGCGCTACACCCAGCCTTCCGATCCGCGGGTTTGGGGGTGGATCGAAGAGTCGAGCCTTTGGCGGCACCTGTGGAACCGCCTCCTTCCCGCCGGGCCCATCGAGGTCACGGTGCGGTTCGGGGAGCCGCTGTATCCGGAGCCGGGCACGGACCGCAAGGCCCTGGCGGCGAGGACTCGCACAGCGGTGCTCGATCTTCTCGGGGAAGACGCCCCTCCTTCCTCCCGCCGGGGTGCCGGAGTCCCATGAGCGACGTGCACGACGCCCTGTCCTCGGAGTCGACCCTGCCCCGGGTGCTGGAGGCCCGGGTGCGCTTGTCCGGGAAAGAGCCCTGGTTGAAGCTCTACGCCAGGGACCGCCTGACGTGCACCCTCACCTACGCCGAGCTCTGGAAGGGGGCCGGGGCCTGGGCGGCGCACCTTCGGGCAAGGGGGGTCGAACCGGGGGACCGGGTGCTCCTCTTGCTCCCCACGGAGCAGGCCTTCTACGAGTCCTACTGGGGCATCCTCCTGGCGGGTGCGGTCCCCGTGCCGGCGTACCCGCCCGTGCGCCTGAGCCGCATGGAGGAGTATCTCCAGGCCCTCGGAGGGCTCGTTCGCGGTAGCGGGGCCCGGGCCCTCATCACGAGCGAGACAATTCGTCCCTTGGTTCGTCCGGTGCAGGAGGCGGGTGAGCGCACCCTGCCGTTCGTGGTTCCCAATGAGGTGACGGCGGGGACAGAGGTCCCGGAAGTCCGGGTTCGGCCCGACGATCTTGGCCTGCTCCAGTACACCTCGGGGAGCACCGGCAGCCAAAAGGGGGTGATGCTCACCCATGCCAATCTCCTCGCGAACCTCCGGGCCATCGGCCAGGGGGTGAAGCTCCGCCCCGGCGACGTGGCGGTATCGTGGCTGCCCCTCTACCACGACATGGGTCTCATCGGGCTGATGTTGGGTTCCCTGTATTGGGGCATCCCTCTGGTGGCGCTCTCTCCCATCGACTTTCTGCGCAGGCCCGTCCGCTGGCTGCGGGCCCTGTCGGAACACCGGGGCACGGTGTCCGCAGGCCCAAATTTCGCGTACAGCCTCGCCGCGAGAAAGATCCGGGACGTCGAGCTGCAGGGGGTGGACCTTTCCTCCTTGAGAGTGGCCCTCTGCGGGGCCGAGCCGATCCACCCGACCACCATCGAAGCCTTCACCCTCCGGTTCGCTCCCATCGGCTTCCGACCGGAGGCCTTCTTCCCGGCCTACGGCCTGGCCGAGAACACCCTTGCGGTCTCCTTCGCGGAATTGGGGCAGCGGCCGCACGTGGAGCACGTGGATGCAGGGGCCCTTGAGGCCGAGGGCCGGGCCCTGCGCGCGCGGCCGGGCGATGG
>CAZYJP010000588.1:0-1555 GCA_964647795.1 uncultured Thermodesulfobacteriota bacterium | reverse complement strand
GCATCGTGCCCGGCGGCGGCGTGGCCTTCATGCGCTGCATCCCCGAGCTCGACAAGCTCAAGCTGGTCGATGACCAGCTCGTCGGCGTGCGGATCATCAAGCGCGCACTGGAAGAGCCGCTTCGCCAGATCGTGCTCAACGCGGGCGCCGAGCCGTCCGTGGTGGCCAACGAGGTGAAGGGGCGCAAGGAGGTCGAGGGCTTCGACGCGTACAAGGAAAAGTACGTGAACATGATCGAAGCCGGGATCATCGATCCCACCAAGGTGGCCCGCACGGCACTCCAGAACGCGGCCAGCGTGGCCGGGCTCCTCCTCACTACCGAGGCCATGATCGCCGAGCTGCCCAAGGATGAAAAGGGCGGCGGCATGCCCGGCGGCGGGATGGGCGGCATGGGCGGCATGGGCGGCATGGGCGACATGGACATGTAGCCTTACCGCTCCAGTGATCCGAAGAGAGCCCGCGGGTTGGACCGCGGGCTCTCTTTTTTTGCTGGAAGCGAGCTCGCGGTTTCCTCCCCTGAGGACAAACCCCTTCCTTGACAGGCCCGACCCGCGTCCCCTAGATTCCCCCGAGCCCCGGGAACCCGAGAGCGAGGCAGAGGGGCGGGGCCCTCTCCCGCGGGGCCGGTCAGGAGATCGGGTGGAAACACAAGTCTGGACCGAGACCCTCGCCCTGGGCCCGGCCGAGCGGGCCTCGCGGATCGCCTACCTCGAGCTGGGCGACGAGGACCGGCGTCTGCTGGCCGAACTGGCCGAGATCCTGGGTCCCCACCTGGGAACGCTGGTGGAGCGGTGGCACGCGTTCCTCCTGGAGCGGCCGGAGACGCGTAGCCGCCTCCCCCGGGGGAAGGTGGGGGAGCATCTGCGGGCCATGCAGACCCGGTACTTTCACTCCCTGCTCAACGGACCCTACGACCGCGAGTACTTCGAGGACCGCCTCCGCATCGGGTTCGTCCACGAGCGGGTGGGACTGGAACCGGCCTGGTACCTTGGAGCGTACCGGAAATTCCAGGACATGGTGAGGGAGCTCCTGCTCCGCCAGGGGCACGAGGCCCCGCGGCTGGCGGCCTGGCTGCGGGCCCTGGAGAAGATCACGTACCTTGACGTGGAGCTGGCGCTCGACGCCTACTTCCACACCCGCAATCGGACCATCATCGAGAAGAACACCGCCCTGAAACAGCTGACAGGCCAACTGGAGCGCCGGAACGAGGAGCTCTCGGCCCAGTTCGAACAGGCACGGGAAGCGGCGCGGCTCAAGGACGAGCTCCTCTCCCGGATCTCCCACGAAGTGCGCACGCCGCTCCACGCCATCCTCGGCTACGCCGACCTGCTCGCCGACGGCATCGAGGGGCCGGTCACCGAGGTCCAGGCGGAGAGCCTGCGGAAGATTCGGCGGCACGGGGAACGGCTCCTGGAGATCTTCGAACAGATGCTCGAGGCGGCCCGCCTGTCCGCAGCAGGGGCCTCGGCACCCCGCCCCTTCGACCCCTCTCCGGTGATCGAAGAGGCTTCCGCCTCGGCCCGCGCGGCGGCAGAGGGAAGGGGCCTTGTCCTGG
>CAZYJP010000587.1:0-1555 GCA_964647795.1 uncultured Thermodesulfobacteriota bacterium | reverse complement strand
GAGCCGCCCGGCAGCCTGCGCCATGGCCCCCCGGAGGGCGGCCGTGAGCTCGCCGGTGCGGCCCCGGAGGAAGAAGATCACCTGGCTCACGATTCGCCGGTAGGCGTCGTGGTCGACGAGACCGCAGCACGGCGCCCTGCACCCCCGGATCTGACAGTAGAGACAGGGCCGGGTGCGGACCCGAAACCCCGCCTCCGAACACTGCCGCAGCGGAAAGAGTCGTTGCACCAGGTCCACCGTCTCCCGGAGGCTCCGGGCCGAGGAGTACGGCCCGAAGTACAGGGCGCCGTCTGCCTTCACCTGTCGGACCATGGTGAGGCGGGGAAAGGGGTTCTGGACGTCTACCCGGAGGCTCCAGTAGGTCTTATCGTCCCGGAGGTCCACGTTGTAGCGGGGCCGGTGGCGCTTGATCAGGGTGTTTTCCAGGATCAGCGCCTCCTTTTCGCTGTCGGTGACGAGGTACTCGATGTCCGCCACCCTGGCCATGAGGAACCGCACCCGGGGCCTCCCGTCGGCGCCGTCGCGCAGGTAGGCGCGCACCCTGGCCCTCAGGTCCTTTGCCTTTCCCACATACAGAACCCTCCCGTGGGGGTCCGTCATCCGGTACACCCCGGGCCGGTTGGGGAAGTGGCTCACCTTTTCGCGCAGGTCCATGCCGAGTATAGTACCTGCCGCCCGGGGCATCGGGCCAGATTCGGAGCGATTCGGAGCGACTCACGGGAGGCGTCGGGATGGGAACGGACACGGAAAGGGCTCTCGGGGCCCTGGAAGAAGCGCTCGAGGGAGTCCTTTCCTTCGTCAAGGCAGCGGCCTATGGCCTGAGGCTCGCGACGAAGAAGGTCGGCGATCTCGCCAGCGGGGCTTCCGGCCTGCCGACGGCCCGGGGCCCCGGGGGAGACGAGTTGGGTCTCCTGGTGGAGGCCCTGCAGCAGGGAGAGGACCGTTTGTCCGACGTGGCGATCCTGGCCATGGGGGATCATTTCCGCGTGTTCCTCGCCCGGGCCCTGGAACTGCCCCAACTTCCCTCCCTGCCCGCCACGCCTGCCGCCGTGGAGGAGTTCTCCGGCGCACCGGGAGCCCTCACGAAGCTGCCCTCCGCCTTTGGGCTGCTACTCCAACTCTACCGGGCCGCGCTGCAGGGCGGGCGCCTGGACCGCGCCGCCCTCGACGCCGCAGGGCTGAGGGAATTGGAGCTCTCCTACCCTGGGGGAAAGGTCAAGATGTTCCGGGAGGGGGATCACGTGACCCTCACGGAACAGCAACTCCGGGAAGCGGCGGACGCGCTCCTGGCGGCGGCAAGAGCCATCCGGCTTCGCCTGCTCACCGCCTGAAGCAGGGAAGTGCCGGGGGGTGTCCGGGGTGATCGTGGACGGGGGGGTGCGCGACCTGGCATACCTGCGCGACCTGGAGCTGGCCATGCTGGTGCGCTACCGGACCCCCTCCCAGGCGATCGGCCGTTGGAAGGTTACCGGCTCACAGATTCCGGTCCGGGGCCGCGGGGCGCTGGCCGACTGGATCACCGTGCGCCCCGGCGACATCCTGGTGGCCGACGACG
>CAZYJP010000586.1:0-1558 GCA_964647795.1 uncultured Thermodesulfobacteriota bacterium | reverse complement strand
CGGCGGCCGCGAAGAGGATGTCGGCCTCGCGGCACGCGCCGGCGAGGTCGGCGGGGCGGCTGTGGCATACGGTCACGGTCGCGTCGCGCCCCTTGGAGAGGAGGAGCATGGCCAGGGGCCGCCCCACGGTATCGCCCCGGCCCACCACGGTAACCCGCTTGGCCTTGATGTCGACCCCGGAGCGCTTGACGAGCTCGATGCACGCGAGCGGCGTGGCGGGCACCAGTGCCAGGGCCTCCATGTCGCCCAGCACGTAGCCGCGCTGCTCGGCGGTCACGCCGTCCACGTCCTTGGCGGGAAGGATGGCGTTCATGACGTTGGCCTTGTTGATGTGCTTGGGCAGCGGGAGCTCGACGAGGATGCCGTGTACGCCGCCGTCGCCGTTCAGCTTTCGGACGAGGGCCACCACGTCGGCCTCCGGGGTGTCCTTCGCGAGCTCGTGAACCTCCACCACGGCCCCCATCTTCTCCCCGGTGGTGACCTTGTTTCGGGCGTACCACACGCTGCCCGGGTCGTCGCCCACCAGGACCACGGAGAGCTTCGGGGTGTGGCCCTTGGCCCTGAGCCCGTCGATCTCGGCCTTCAGCTCGGCCCGGATCTCCTCCGCGATGGGCGCGCCCTTGATGATCTTCGCTGCCATGCCGTCCTCCCTCTTCGGAAATACAGGTTGAACATTCCCCCGTCCAGACTCCGGAATCCGGCCGTAGAAGAGCACAGGCCCTCTCGGCGTGTCAATTGCGATCGAGTACCGGCGGGGCCCCAACCCGCTCTGGGTGTGCCGGACTGGGGGCCGGGAATCTCCCCGCCGATGAAGCAGGATTCCAGGAGTCCTTTCCCGTCCGTAGCGGCCCCGGCCGGGAGGGGACGGGCCTGCAAGTTCGAGAGGACCTCGCCAAAGCCCCCTGCACCGCCTCCGGGGAGACCGCCCCCCGAAACTTGCCTCGTTCTTCAAGATTCCTGGTCCCCAGGAGTTTCTAGCGGGGCGCTGCCCCAGCCCTCCGAGGCGTAAGAGCCGGCCATACCCCTTGTAGGGACGATCTTGTTGGCGAGGTCACTTGGGACCGGTCTTGTGGGAGCGGTCTCCAGGCCGCTCCCACAGGGTAGACCAAAGCTTGAGCTGCTCTTTCAAGTTCCTGGGCACTCAAGAAAATCTAGCCCACCTGCGCCAGTTCCAGTCGGCCGGCCCAGCGGTCCAGGAGCGCCCGGCGCACCGCCGCGTTCTTCCCGGCCCGCAGGCCCGAGTCCTCGGCCAGGACCGCTGCGGCCAGGTCCCGGGCCTGCTGGAGCAGGGGCCCGTCCCGGAGGATGTTCCCCACCCGAAAGTCCGGGAGACCCGACTGCCGGGTGCCGAGGAAATCGCCGGGGCCGCGAATCCTAAGGTCCTCCTCGGCGATCTGGAAGCCGTCCTGGGTGCGGGCCAGCACCCGCAGTCGCTCCCAACCGTCCCGGGAAACCTGGGGGCCGGCCACCAGGAGACAGTGCGAGCGGTGGGCACCCCGCCCCACCCGGCCCCGGAGCTGGTGGAGCTGCGCGAGCCCGAACCGCTCGGCGTGCTCCA
>CAZYJP010000585.1:0-1561 GCA_964647795.1 uncultured Thermodesulfobacteriota bacterium | reverse complement strand
CGGGACCCACGGCAAGACCACCATCACCTCGATGCTCTCGTACGTGCTCTTCCACGCCGGGGAACGAGCGGCCTTCCTCCCGGAGGACGAGCACGGCGCCCAATTCCTGGGGGCACAGCTCGAGATCTCCTACACCGCCTCCCGGGGGCTCCAGGACGCGCGCCACCTGGCCTTCGTGGATTCCCTCACGGACCTGTACAACGGCCGTTACCTGCCCGGGGCGCTGGACCGCAACATCGCCGAGGCCGACCGGTCGAAGACCCCCTTCAGCCTGCTCTTTCTCGACCTGGACTACTTCAAGCAGGTCAACGACGCGTACGGGCACCTGTGCGGCGGCAAGGTGCTGATCGAAGTCAGCCGGATCCTCCGGAACAACGTCAGGGAGGGGGACGCGGTGATCCGGTACGGGGGAGACGAGTTCACCGTGGTGCTCCCGCGGACCCACACCCAGGAGGCGAGGGAGGTCGCCGAGCGGATCCGCCGCGCCATCAAGGAGCACGTCTTCCTCGGCCGGGAGGGGGGGACGGTGCACCTGACCGCCTCCATCGGCATCGCCACCTACCCCGACGACGCCAAGACCCGGGATGAGCTCATCGACCAGGCCGACCGCGCGATGTACCGGGGCAAGGAGGCTGCCCGGGACACCGTCTACGCCGCCCGTTCCCACTAGAACCCGGGAAGACCCCCCATGGACATTCAGAGACTGAAGGGCTTCCGGGACATCCTCCCGGACGAAACCCCCCTGTGGCAGCGGATCGAGGGCGAGGCCCGCCGGGTCTTCGGCCGCTACGGCTTCGAGGAGGTCCGCCTTCCGCTCCTCGAGGAGACGGCGCTATTCTGCCGTTCCATTGGGGAGGCAACCGACATCGTCGAGAAGGAGATGTACACGTTCCTCGACACCGGGGGCACCTCGGTCACCCTGCGGCCCGAGGGCACGGCCTCGGCGGTGCGCGCCTACCTCGAGAACGGCCTCCACCACAGCGAGACCAAGGCCCGCCACTACTACCTCGGCCCCATGTTCCGGCGCGAGCGGCCCCAGAAGGGGCGCCTGCGCCAGTTCCACCAGATCGGGGCCGAGTGCTTCGGGTGGGCGGAGCCCTGGGCCGACGCGGACGTGCTGTGCCTGCTCTGGGATCTCTTCGCGGCCCTGGGTCTCTCCGAGCGGGTCCGCCTGGAGGTGAACTCCCTGGGCTGCCCGGAGGACCGCCGAGCCTACGTGGCCCGGTTGCGCGAGCACCTGGCTCCCCGGCGGGAGGCCCTGTGCGAGAACTGCCGCCGCCGGCTCGAAGCGAACACCCTGCGGGTCCTGGACTGCAAGAGCGCCCACTGCCGGGCGGCCACCGAGGACGCGCCTCCCCTGGAGGGGAGCCTCTGCGAAGAGTGTGCCGACCACTTCGGCCGGGTGCGCGGCCACCTGACGGCCCAGGGCGTGCCCTTCGCCGTCAACCCCCGGATGGTGCGGGGGCTCGACTATTACAACCGCACGACCTTCGAGCTGCTCTGCGGAGACCTGGGGGCGCAGAACGCCGTGGCAGCGGGCGGCCGCTACGACGGGCTCGTC
>CAZYJP010000584.1:0-1571 GCA_964647795.1 uncultured Thermodesulfobacteriota bacterium | reverse complement strand
CGCAGGGCGTCTCCTGATCGGGGGTTCCGTGGCGGTCGCCTTCGTCGGCATGCTCAAGCTCGCCAGCCGGTGGTTCGCACCCCGGCAGTTCGCCCTGGCCACGGGGATGGCCCTCTTCTGCGGGGTGATCGGGGCCGTCTTCGCTGGCGTGCCCCTGCGGCTGCTGGTGGCGACCCTCGGGTGGCGCCCCGTCATGTTCGTCTCTGCGCTGCTCGCCTTCGGGGTGGCGGCCGCCCTCTGGCTGGTGGTGCGGGACGACCCCTCCGAGAGAGGGTATCGAAGCCACGCCCAGCCGGCCGCAGCCGGGCCGGACGGACAACCCCACGGGATCCTGGCCGGGATCGGGGAGGTCTTTCGGTATCGGAACACCTGGCTCCTCACCTTGGCCCCCGGCGGGGTGGTGGGCTGCGTGCTCACCTTCTCGGGGCTCTGGGGCATCCCGTTCCTCACGACCCACTACGGAGTGTCCCCGACCCAGGCCGCAACCCTCACCTCCGCCCTCCTGGTGTCCTGGGCCGTGGGCGGCCCGGTGTTCGGGTTCCTTTCCGACCGGTGGGGACGGCGAAAGCCCCTCTACGTCCTGGGATGCGCCCTGGTGGTCTCCTCCTGGGCCGCGGTCGTCCTCGTCCCGGCCCTTCCGATGCCGTTGCTCGCCGCCCTGCTGCTTGTGGCCGGGCTCGCGTCCGGCGGCATGATCATCGGGTTCGCCTTCGCCAAGGAGTCGGTCCCGTCCCACCTGGCGGGCACGGTCTCCGGGGTGGTGAACATGGGCGTGATGACCGGCCCGATGATCCTCCAGCCCGCGGTCGGGTGGGTCCTGGACCGCCTCTGGGACGGGGCCTCCGTCCTCGGCGTGCGGGTCTACCCGTGGGGGGCGTACCGGGCCGGGTTCGCCCTGATGCTCGCCTGGGCCGCCCTCGCCCTGGTGCTGGTGCTGCTGACCCGGGAGACCCACTGCCGGCAAAGGCAGTAGCTCTGCCGATGCCCCGGGTTCACCCCGCGAGCCGGGTCAGGAGGAGGGTGCCGAGGACGAGGGCGATGACTCCCCAGAGGCGCAAGGTGCGCTCTTCCGGCTGGAGGAGCAACCCCTGGGCGAGCTCCGTCGTGCGCGCGGGGGAGGCCCGGAGAAGGTAGATACCCTTGGCCAGGGCCGCGGCCCCGATCAGGAAGGCCCACCAGGAGAGGCGGTCCAGGGTGAACGACCCGAGGAAGAGGAACGCGCCCAGGACCAGGGGGATCCAGGCGAGCCCCTTGACCCGGGCAGGATCGAGGAGCCCCGACAGGTATCTGCGCGTCTGGGCGGTATTGAGGATCAGGGACGCACCGGCTGCGATCCAGAGCAGCGAGACGAGAAACAGCAACAGGCGCATGGGGTATTCCTCCTCTGAAGGGGGCCCGCGGATTCCCGACGCGGCATCCCCCGGTCCGGAACGAGGGGACCGCCGCCCCGGTTGACACCCTACCACGGCCGCCGCGCCACCGCGAGGAAACGTCTCACCCAGGATCCACCGCTTGTACACGTGCCCGGGGCCGGGGAGCCCCTCCGCTCCGCCCCGCCATCCGCGGCGATT
>CAZYJP010000583.1:0-1571 GCA_964647795.1 uncultured Thermodesulfobacteriota bacterium | reverse complement strand
CTGCGCGAGCCCGAACCGCTCGGCGTGCTCCACCACCATCACGGTCGCATTGGGCACGTCCACGCCGACCTCGATGACGGTGGTGGAGACCAGCACCTGGAGCCCGCCGGCGGCAAAGGCGGCCATGGCAGCTTCCTTCTCCTCGGCCCGCATCCGGCCGTGGAGGAGTCCCACCCGGAGCTCCGGGAAGACCTCCCGGCGGAAGTGCTCCGCCATGGTGGTGGCGGCCCGGAGCTCGAGGGCTTCGCTCTCCTCCACCAGAGGGTAGACAAGGTAGGCCTGCCGCCCCCGCCCCACCTCATTCCGAACGAAGGCGTGGACCCGGGGAAGGTCTTTCTCCCGCACGACCCGGGTCGCGATGGGCTGGCGGCCCGGCGGGAGCTCATCGATCACCGAGAGGTCCAGGTCGCCATACACCGTCATGGAGAGGCTCCGGGGAATGGGCGTCGCGGTCATCACGAGGAGATCCGGGCTCTCGCCTTTGCGTACCAGCCCAACCCGCTGCAGGACCCCGAAGCGGTGCTGCTCGTCCACCACCACCAGGCCCAGGCGCCGGAACCCTACTCCCTCCTGGATCAGGGCATGGGTCCCCACGGCCACGTGCACGCTCCCGGCCGCAAGCCCGGCGAGGATTTCCTCCCTCTCGGCGCGCGAGACCGAGCTGGTGAGGAGCCCGACCCGCACCGGGAGCCCGGCGCACAGTCGGCGCAGGGTGAAGGCGTGCTGTTCGGCCAGGATCTCTGTGGGCACCATGAGGGAGGTCTGGTAGCCGCTCTCGGCCGCCATGAGCGCACCCACCAGGGCGACCAGGGTCTTCCCGCACCCGACGTCCCCCTGGAGGAGCCGGTGCATCGGCCGCGGCGACTCCATGTCGCGCCGGATCTCGCCGAGCACCCGGCGCTGAGCCCCGGTGAGCTGGTAGGGGAGCGAGGCGAGCAGGGCCTTGACCAGCCGGAAGTGGGGCCGAAAGGCAATGCCGGGCCGGGGCCCGGAGCCCTCCTTCTTCAGGAGGAGGCCGAGCTGCAGGAAGAAGAACTCCTCCAGGACTACGGCACGCCGGTAGACCTCGGCACGGCGCTCCAGCCCCTCTCCCCCCTGGGAGGGGAAGTGGAGTTCCGTGTAGGCCACCGCCAGAGGTGGGAGGCCAAGGCCCGCCCCCAGCTCGCCCGGGACGAGGTCCACTAGATGGGGGGCCGCGGCTTCGAGTGCGCCGCGAACGATCTTCCGCAGGGTTCGGGGGTGGACCCCCTCCACCTCGGAGTACACGGGGACCACCTGTTCGAAGTCCGCGCCGTCCGCGTCCTCCTCCAGGACCTCGAGCTCGGGGTGATGCACCTCGCGCCTCCCCTGGAACAGCCGGACCGCGCCCGAACCGGCCACCCGGGCCCCCGCCGGGTAGGACTTCTCGAGCCAGGCGAAGTTGCCCCGGAACCACTTGAGGGTGAGGCGGCCGGAGCCGTCCTCCAGGACGGCCTCGAGCACGCGCCGCCGGTGATACTCGCGCACGCCGATGGCGACGACCTCCCCCCGGAAGGCGGCCGACGCCCCGGGGCAGAGCCGGTTCAACGGGA
>CAZYJP010000582.1:0-1572 GCA_964647795.1 uncultured Thermodesulfobacteriota bacterium | reverse complement strand
GGGGCCGGGGGTGGCGCTCCTCGCCCTGTTCTGCGCCGCCCTGGGAGGGCGGGCTTCCGGGCGGAGCCGCTGAAGCCGCTGCGCCGCGCCAAGGGAACTGCAGGAGGGACGGTGCCGATGGACCCCATAGAGACCTGGGCCTTCCTGGCCATGAACCCCATCACCAAGACCTACGTCTCCTTCGGACTGGTGGTGCTCGCCGTGGCCGAGTACGCCACGGCCATGCACCTCTTCGGCCGCAAGGGGCCCAAAGCCCATGCCCGCCAGACCCTCACCCTCCACCGGGTGCTGGGGTATGCCTTCTTCGTCTACTTCGCGTGGATCACCTGGATCTGCCTGGACATGATGGGCCGGCTCGCCACGGCGGGGGGCTATCGGCTCGACGCCCGGGGCGCGATCCACGGCGCCCTGGCGGTGACCTTGCTGGTGATCTGGGGGCTCAAGGTGAGCTTCGTGCGGTTCTACCCCGAGTTTCGCCCCTACGCGCGGCTGCTGGGGATCTTCCTGGCGGCCGGGACGGTCGTGCTCTGGGCCGTGGCGGGGTGGATGTTCCTGTGGCTCGTCACGGGGGTGCAGACGGTCACCCCGGGGTGACCGGAGCCCGGGGCCGGCGCAGGAAGAAGACATAGAGCAGGAGACCCCACAGGAGGGCGGAGAAGATCACGGCCCCCACCTGCCACCCGCTCGGCCGGGGAACGTCGTCCAGGGCCAGGAAGTAGGCGTCCGGGGGGATCTCCACCCCCATCCGTTCCCGCAGGATGTCGCGCACGTGGTAGGAGAAGGGCTGGCGGGCAAAGGGCTGGAGACGGCCCAAGAAGCGGTCGAGCTCGTGCCACTCGTCGGTCACTTTCTCGTAGGTGCGCACCACGAGTCGATTGCCGTAGGGCTCCACCTGGAAGTAGGTGTGGTCGAGGCCGTAGCGCCGGTACACGAAGGCGTGCTCGAAGGTGGGCACGCCCCGGACTGCCGCGAAGGTGGCGGTGCGGAACCGGCCCGGGGCCAGGTCTTCGGCTCCGGACACCTCCACAGGGGCCCGGGGCCCCAGGTCGTAGCGCAGCTCGGGGATCTGCAGGAGGGCGAACAGGGCCACGAAGGCGAGAAAGGCCGCCTTGAGGAGGCCGAGCCAAAACCGGGCGCGCAGGAAGAACACGGCGTCTCCTAGCGAGGCGGCGCCTCAGACAGCCGGGGAGTGAGCGGGCCGGGGGCCTCCCCTCCGGCGGCGCAGGATCCCGCCAGCTCCTTGCGGTCCCGCCGCATTCCGGTGTAGACGGGAACGGCACTCCCGGCCCGAGAGTGCCTCGCCAAAGCCGCCTGCGCCCCCTCCGGGGAGACCCTCGGTCCTCAAGGATCTCCTAATCGTAGAAGTAGCCGAGCAGGACCAGGGCGAGGGTGAACGCCGTGGACGCGAGGGCGATGCCCACCCAGGTCCAGACGATCCGCACCGCCCAGCGGGGGTCCTCCGCCGCTTCCCTCAGGGGGTAGACCGCGAGCTCCCGCTCCGCGGGGGTGAGCTCGACCTCCCCGGCGCCGGTCTCCGGGCCGGGCTCGGCGGCGGGCCCGTCCCCGGAAGGG
>CAZYJP010000581.1:0-1578 GCA_964647795.1 uncultured Thermodesulfobacteriota bacterium | reverse complement strand
CGCCGCGATAGCCGTCGCGGGTTGCGGGTCGATTGCCGCCTCCGCGGTGGTGGCGTCGCTCATCGCGGTGCGTTTCATCGGCGCGCCGCCGCCCGGCAACGCCTTCGAACAGGTGTTGTGGACGTGGATCGGGGTGGGGAACTTCAATCCGCAGATCGGCTTCCACCTGGACGCCCTCTCGCTGGTGATGACCCTCAGGACGAGCCCATCTCCCGGAGTACCTGCCGGGCCAGGTCGGCGGCGCCGCTGTCGGGCCATGTGTTCACCACCCGCTCCAGGTAGCTCCGGGCTTCCCCGGTGTTCCCCAGCTCGCGGTGGATGACGCCGGCACGGTAGAGGGCGTCCGGAACCCGCTCCGCCTCGGGGTGGAGCTCGGCGATCCGGGCGAAGGCCTCGGCTGCCTCTTCCAGGCGCTCCTCCTGGACCAGGATCTCGGCCATATGATAGCGGGCCTCAGGGACCAGGGGATGGTTCGAATAGCTCTCGATGACGCCCTCGAAACCCATCCGGGCGGCGGTCATGCTTCCCCGGCGCATGAGGGCTACCGCCTGGGCGTAGCCGTCCTCGGCAGAACCTCCGACGGGCTGGTCCCCCCGGGCGGGATCGGCGCCTCCGGACAGCCCCTGCCGGTCCCGGATGGCCGCCAGCTCCTGCTGGGTGATCCCCGCCAACTCCTCGGTCCGAAGGACCAGGTCCTCGAGCCCCCTGAACTGGCCGGCAATCCTGGCCTCGTGGGACTGGAGGGCGTCGGAGAGGGCCCGGAGCGAATCCCGCTGGGCCTCGTTCTGCCGCTGGACCTCCCGGAGGAGGGTCTCCTGCCGGGCCGAGGACTCCCGGAGATCGTCCTGGAGATCCCGGATGTCCGACTTGGTAGCGCAGGCGGTCAGGGGAAGGAGGAGGAGGACGACCGGAAGGGCGCTCGCCGGGGAACGCCCCTTCGACCGGCCGCCGGGACGCCGGAAGGGAAGCTTGTTTGTCTCAGACATGATGAAGGACCCTACACCGGAAAGGGGGCCGCGATCCCCTCCGCGTCGGCGGAGAGAACCGCGGCCCCTTTTTCCCTCAGGATGCTGGGAACCGGATCCCTATGGATTGATCCGGTCCGCACCCGCCGTGATGATGAACTCGGCCCGCCGGTTCATGGCCCACGCCTCCTCGTCGCTCCGGTTCACCAGAGGCCGCTCCTCCCCGAAGGAGGTGGACTGGAACCGGGCAGCGGGAATGCCGTTCTGGGCCATCCAGTCCAGGACGCTCTGGGCACGGCGCATCCCCAGGGCCTGGTTGTACTCCACCGAGCCCCGCTCGTCGGTGTGTCCCTCGAGACGGATCCGGACGTCGGGGCTGTTCCTCAGAATCGGCAGCTTCCGGCGAAGGATCTGTTCGGCCTCGGGGGTGATCCGGGACCGGTCGTACTCGAAGTGGACCCGCTCCTCCAGC
Organism: uncultured Thermodesulfobacteriota bacterium; assembly: GCA_964647795.1. Classification (GTDB taxonomy): domain Bacteria; phylum Desulfobacterota; class Deferrisomatia; order Deferrisomatales; family JACRMM01; genus JBFLZB01. Next base: position 141 of record CAZYJP010000581.1, on the reverse strand, counting down.
ACGGCCCGGGCGGCAGCCACGGCCTGACGCCGCTCCTCGGCCCGGCGGATGCTGTCCTGGCGGGCACGTTCCACCGAGTCTTGCCAGGCACGGAGGGAATCCATGTCCGGACCCGGCTCCTCAGCGGGGGGCGGGGGGGGC
>CAZYJP010000580.1:0-1584 GCA_964647795.1 uncultured Thermodesulfobacteriota bacterium | reverse complement strand
GATCCGGGAAACCGAGCACCAGGCCAGGCTCGACGGCCGACCCGTCCGCGACGGTGAGATCGTCCCCGCCTGCGCGCAGACCTGCCCGGGCAACGCCATCGTCTTCGGCAACATCAAGGACCCCAACTCCCGGGTGGCCCAGGTGAGCAGCTCCGGCCGCGCATTCCGGGTCTTCGAGGACCTGAACACGACCCCCGGCGTGGTCTACCTGAAGAAGGTGGCCGACCCGGCGGCCGGGTCGGGAGCGGTTTGATGCCCACCGTCACCCGGTCCGAGACCCATCCGGACATCACCCGCTACGAGGATGTCAACCGGGACGTCCTGCGCATCCTGGGCCGCCCCGGCCGCGCCTACTACATCCTGCTCGCCCTCGCCATCTCCGGCGTGGGCCTCCTGGCCTTCAGCTTCTTCGCCCAGCTCTACCTGGGCATCGGGCTCACCGGCCTCATGAACCCGGTGATGTGGGGCGTCTACATCACGACCTTCGTCTTCTGGGTCGGGATCGCCCACTCCGGCACCCTCATCTCCGCCATCCTCTTCCTCTTCCGGGCACGCTGGCGCCAGTCCATCTACCGCGCGGCCGAGGCCATGACCGTGTTCGCCGTGATGACGGCGGGGCTCTTCCCCATCATCCACCTGGGTCGCCCGTTCATCTTCTACTGGCTCATGCCCTACCCGAACCAGCGCGGGCTCTGGCCCAACTTCAACTCGCCGCTGGTGTGGGACGTCTTCGCCATCAGCACCTACCTCATCGTCAGCGCCACGTTCTTCGTGCTGGGCATGATCCCCGACATCGCGGCCGCCCGCGACACCACCACCGTGCCCTGGCGGAAGAAGGTCTACACCGTCCTCGCCCTCGGCTGGCGCGGCAGCGGCAGGCAGTGGCTCCACTTCAACCGCGCATACCTGTACCTGGCGGCCCTGGCCACGCCCCTCGTCATCTCGGTGCACTCCGTGGTGTCCTGGGACTTCGCCATGAGCATCGTACCGGGCTGGCACTCCACCATCTTCGCGCCCTACTTCGTGGCCGGCGCAATCTTCAGCGGGCTGGCCATGGTCATCACGCTCTTGATCCCGATCCGGAAGATCTTCGGCCTGGAGGCATACTTCACACCCCGCCACTTCGACGCCATGTCGAAGCTGGTCCTGCTGACCGGGATCATCGTCTTCTACGCGTACCTGACCGAGATCTTCATGGTCTGGTACAGCGGGAAGCCGTACAAGGCGGAGGGGCAGTACATCATCGCCGCGCTCACCGGCAACTACTGGTGGGCCGGGATGATCATGCTGCTGTGCAACGGGGTGATCCCCCAGCTCCTCTGGTCGAAGCGCATCCGGGTGAACCTCCCGGCGCTCTTCGTGATCACGATCTTCATCAACATCGGCATGTGGTTCGAGCGCTACGTCATCATCGTGGCGAGCCTGGCGCGAGAGTACATGCCCTGGCAGTGGAACGTCTACCAGCCCGGCTGGGTCGAGATGGGGATCCTGGTGGGCAGCTTCGCCTGGTTCAGCATGTGGTTCCTCCTCTTCATCCGCCTGCTGCCGGCCGTCTCCGTGGCCGAGCTGAAGGAGGTGCTGCCG
>CAZYJP010000579.1:0-1584 GCA_964647795.1 uncultured Thermodesulfobacteriota bacterium | reverse complement strand
CGTCGAAGTACTCGAAGTTCGCAAAATGGAACCCCATCCCGCCGACCCCCGGGAGCTCGAAGCAGTCCGTCACCCGGACGTTCCAGCCGGCATCCACCGCCTTGTCGAAGTTGTGGAAGGGGGCGGTGACCGCCCGAAGCGCCGCGAGCTGCTGATTGACGTTGGCGGGCGTGCCGCCGCTCCTCCCCTGCGAGAGCAGGGCCTGGTCCGGACTCAGCATCGTGGCCGGCGCGTCGCACGCGGCCACGGCCGTGAAGCAGAGCGCGACCAGGAGTCCCGCCGACCTGCCGTGATTCATGATACCCGCCATGTGTCCCTCCGGAGAGTTGGGGTGGGGGTCGGTGCTGTGTCAGGACATAGTGGGTCGCCCGGCGGGGGAAGCACAACCTTCCTGGCTTCCTGGTGATCTGCAGTGATCCGGCACGGGCCCGGCGTATCCCCCTGGTGGTCAGGCCCTCGGGCCTGTGGTCATGGGGGGCGCCACCTCCTGGGGCACGCCGGCCGCGGCGGCGGGCGCATCGTAGTACCGCTTCTTGAAGAAGAGCGCCACGCTCACCAGGCCGATGAGCACCGGGACCTCGACCAGCGGCCCGATCACCGTGGCGAAGGCCTCGGCCGAGTGCACGCCGAAGACGGCCACGGCCACGGCGATGGCCAGCTCGAAGTCGTTGCTGGCCGCCGTCAGCGAGACGGTGGTGTTCTGCGGGTAGTCCGCGCCGATCCACTTCGTCCTGGCGATGAAGAAGGTGATGAGGAACATGGCGACGAAGTAGATGGCCAGCGGGATGGCCACACGGACCACGTCCAGCGGGAGCTGCACGATCTGGCCGCCCTTCGACGAGAACATGACGACGACGGTGAAGAGCAGGGCGCCCAGGGTGAGGGGGCTGATCCTGGGAATGAAACTCTTCGCGTACCACTCCTCGCCCTTCCGCGGCACGAGCAGGTAGCGGCTCAGGAAGCCGGCGACCATGGGGGTGCCCAGGAAGATCAGGACGATGCTGGCGATCTGCCAGATGCCGATGTCCACCATAACGCTCTCCATCCCGAAGAAGGGCGGGAGCACCGCCAGGAAGAACCAGGCGTAGACGCCGTAGAAGAGCACCTGGAAGATGGCGTTGAAGGCGACGAGGCCGGCCACCAGGTCCGAGTCGCCCTTCGCCAGGTCGTTCCAGACCAGGACCATGGCGATGCAGCGGGCGAGGCCCACCAGGATGAGGCCGACGGCGTACTCGGGCTTGTCGTAGAGGAACAGGATGGCCAGGGCGAACATGACCACCGGCCCGATGACCCAGTTCTGGAACAGGGAGAGGCCGAGCACGCGCTTGTGGGAGAAGACGGTGCTGAGCTTGTGGTATTTCACCTTTGCCAGGGGCGGGTACATCATGAGGACGAGCCCGATGGCGATGGGGAGCGGTGCGGGCCCCACCTTCACGCGGTCGATGACCTCCGCCGCGCCCGGCCACGCCCACCCGAGCAGGATCCCGGCCGCCATGGCCAGGAAGATCCACAGCGTCAGGTAGCGGTCCAGTATGTTGAGCTTGACTCCTACCGCCTGTCCCATCGTCCCCCTCCTCGGGTTGT
>CAZYJP010000578.1:1209-1589 GCA_964647795.1 uncultured Thermodesulfobacteriota bacterium | reverse complement strand
GAGGTCCCGGCCGATGTACGGCCGTTCGTTCGAAGGGCCCGGGTCTTCCTGGGCCACGCCGGGTGGGGCCCGGGCCAGCTCGAGGCCGAGGTGGAGTCAGACTCGTGGATCCTCGAGGCGGCGACGCCCGACGACGCCTTCAACCCGGACCCCGACGAACTCTGGCGCAGCGTGCTCCGGCGGAAGGGGCCGCCCTATGACCGGATCGCCCGGATCCCCTTCGATCCCTCGGCGAACTGAGGGTTTGGGGCAGCCCCGGGGGGAGCCACCGCGCCCTACGCCATCCGGGCCACGAGGCTCCGGCACCGGACCCGGAGGAGGTACCAGGAGACGGCACAGACCGCCAGGGTCAGGGCTCCCCAGATCGTTGGGAGCAGGGC
>CAZYJP010000578.1:0-1199 GCA_964647795.1 uncultured Thermodesulfobacteriota bacterium | reverse complement strand
CTCCCCACACCAGCGTGGTGTGGATCTCCCCCACCATCTCCACGGCCTGCGCGGCCACGGCGATGCCCAGGACGGTCCCGAGCACCCCCAGGAGGAGGGCGAAGCCGCCCCAGAAGAGAACGCCGTCCACCCCCGCCTCGACCCTGGCGTCCACCCGGGGGGCGCCCCCCCACAGCCGGCGAGCGGACCAGCCGGCAAGGCCGAGGGCCACGAGAGCCGAAAGGGCAATCGGATACATCATGACACCACCCGCGAAGAACTCCAGCAGTTGTCCGGCCCCCTGGGCGGGCGGAACCTCCACCACGACCACGTCTCCGGAAGCCTGCGTCTGCGTTGCAATCCATGCGCTCGACATGCTCCACCTCCTCAGCGTCAGTGTGTGATCGCACCGGACGGCTCCGCGTCCGGTGATTCGAAGCCTTCCTCCAGCGTCCGCCGAACCTCCTCGTCCCCGCCCCGGACCGCAGCCGTGCCCTGCGCGAGAAGGAACCACGCCAGCCCTCCCGCGAGGGCGGTGAGCAGCCCGGTGGCGACCAGGACGGAATCGCGCAGCAGCCAGGCCGTGAGCAGGGGCAGGGGGTCCGAAACCCCCCTCTCCATGGTGGAAGCCAGGCCCCATAGGCCCGTGACCGTCCCGGCACCCGCGACCAGGACCGCCGTCCCGGACAGGGCCAGGAGAAGTCCGAGGCCGCGGGTCAGTACATCCGGGCGGTGGTCCCGCCGGACGAACAACTGGAAGCCCTTCGCGAGGACCAGGGCCAACGTGCACGCGGCGATGGCCAGGATCCCCCAGAGGAACGGGGACGGAGCCGCCAGCAGGCCCATGCCCCAGAGGAAGAATAGCCCTCCCCCGAGCACGGCCATGGTCGCCCCGAGAAGGGTGTACCTCTCCCACCGCCGAAGCGACGAGTCCGAGATCGGTGCCGTGAGGCGGCGATAGAGCGGACGGTGGAGTTGCACGAGGGCGTCCAGCGCCGGCCCCGAGGGGATCACCCGCTCCCGGGCACGAGCTGCCGCTTCCAACTCCGGGACCCCGCTCCGGCGCAGATCCGCGCTGAACGTCTCGAGGTCGCCGGCTAGCTCCAGCAGGATGCGGGTGCGGACCGGATGTGGTAGCTCCCCGATCCGGTCTGCGACCGGGGCCAGGGCCGGGCTGACCGCCTTGGCGACGGTCGAGGGCGACATCAACCTCGGCAGCC
>CAZYJP010000577.1:0-1589 GCA_964647795.1 uncultured Thermodesulfobacteriota bacterium | reverse complement strand
CTGGGGGTAGCGTCCTTAGCCACTGCGGCCTGCGTGGCCACGGCCGGGATCATCGCCTTCGTCGGCCTCGTCGTCCCCCACCTGGTGCGGTTCCTGGTGGGACCGGACAACGCCCGGGTGCTCCCGGTCTCGGCCCTGGCGGGGGCCTTTCTCCTCTTGGGAGCCGATACGATTACCCGCGCGGTGCTCCCCCACGAGGTGCCGGTGGGGGTGCTCACGGCCCTGATCGGAGGCCCGGTCTTCTGTGTCATCTTCCGGGCCAGGGCAGTCCGGTCGGGCCGGGCGGAATAGGGAACCGTGGTGCGAAATTGCGGGGCCGCCTTGGGCGTCGAGGCGCTCACCTTCGGCTACCCGGGGGGCGAGCCCCTCTTCCGGGACCTCACCCTGGCCTTTCCCCAGGGTGCCTTCACCGCTGTGGTGGGGCCCAACGGAAGCGGCAAGAGCACCCTGCTGCACCTCCTCACGGGGGCGGTGCGACCCTTGGCGGGCCGGGTGCGGGTCCTGGGGGCGGAGCTCTCCTCCCTGGGAAGCAAGGAGCTCGCACGGCGAGTAGCGGTCGTTCCCCAAGACTTCTTCATCCACTTCCCCTTCACCGCTCGGGAGGTCGTGATGATGGGCCGCCACGCTCACCTGGGCCGGTTCGGAGCGCCAGGGTCGGCAGATTTCGCCGCCGTGGACCGAGCCCTGGCCGAGCTCGGCCTGAAGGATCTGGCGGATGCGCCCGTGACCCGGCTTTCGGGGGGAGAGCGGCAGCGGGTGGTGGTGGCCCGAGCCCTGGCCCAGGCCGCGCCGATCCTTCTCCTGGACGAGGCCACCAGCAACCTCGACATCCACCACTCCCTGGACGTCCTGGGAAGAATCCGGCGACGGGTGCGGGAGGACGGGACCACGGTGATCGCGGTGATGCACGACTTGAACCTGGCGGCGACCTACGCGGACCGGTGCGCCTTCTTGCATCGGGGGCGGGTGACCGAGGAAGGGTCCATGGAAGACGTCTTTCGAGCGGACGCCATTCGCCGGGTGTTCGAGGTCGATGCCCGGGTGACTCGGGTCCCCGGGACCGGGGCACTACACGCGGTTTTCTCCCTGCCGTCGGACGGAGCTCCCGGAAATGGGTGAGAAGCGGACCGGAGCGGTGCTCGCGGCCTTGGTTCTCTTCCTCGCCACCGGCGATGCGACCGCCGGGACCGTGGTGGACGCCGCCGGCCGCCGGATAGAGGTGCGCGAACCCTTCCGGCGGATCGTGTCCCTCTACAGCGCCCACACGGAGAACCTCTTCCACCTGGGTCTGGGCGAGGAGATCGTGGGAGTGTCGGCGAGCGAGACGTACCCGCCGCAGGCTCTGGCGAAGCCGTCCTTCTCCCACCGGGCGGACGTGGAGCGGACCCTGGCGGCCCGGCCCGATCTGGTTCTGATCCGGCCCATGATCGACCAGGGCTACCCGGTGTTCGTGGAGCGCCTCGAGGCGGCCGGGGTGGCCGTGGCCTCCCTTCAGCCCCGGGGCCCTGAGGAGATGTACGACTACTGGCGCGCCCTGGGCACCCTCACGGGCCGCAAGGCCGAGGCCGAGGCCCTGGTCCGGGCGTTCG
>CAZYJP010000576.1:0-1590 GCA_964647795.1 uncultured Thermodesulfobacteriota bacterium | reverse complement strand
TTCGAGATCGAGCGGCGCTACCTGGCGGACCCGGCGGAGCTTCCGCCTCTGGACCCCGGGGTCTCCCTGGAGCAGGCCTACCTGGGGTTCGACCCGGTGGTGCGGGTGCGCCTCGCGGGGGAGCGCGCGTTCCTCACGGTCAAGGGTAGGGGGCTCCTGGTCCGGAGGGAAGTGGAGATTGAGATCCCCGGCCCGGCGGCCCGGGCCCTCGTGCAGCTCCGGGCGGAGGGGACCGCCGTCATCCGCAAGATCCGTCACGAGCTCCCGCACGGCGGACGAACGTGGGAAGTGGACGTCTACCTTCCCCCTCTCCAGGGACTCGTTCTGCTGGAGGTGGAGCTCGACTCGTCCGAGGAGGCCCCCGAGCCTCCGCCCTGGGCCGGCAGAGAGGTCACGGAGGACCCGCGATACACCAACGCCAGCCTGGCGCGACTCGGGTCCTGGCCCGTCGTCGATGGGTCGTGATGAGTGAGAAAGGGAAGAGACCGACCATGGACACCCTCGTGCAGCCCCGAGATGTGATCCTCGTCCACGTCCAGGAGAAGCCCGCCTTCTTCGCCCGGGTGGAAGAGATCCTCCCGGACGCGAAGAAGGGGTGGCGCCAGATGCGCTTCCAGGTTCTGAGCGTGCCCCTGCAGGAGATCACCTGGACCCTGGAACCCGTGCAGATCGACGGTGAGCCCTTCACGATGGGGGGCACGCCGATCCGGATCACGCGACTTCCGGACCCGAGCTCTGCGGTTTCGGAGGAGAGCCCGCCGGAGCGCCGGGACACCGGTCAGATCATCTCTTTCCCCCCCCGGCCTGCCAAGTGAGCCGGCGCGTCTCCCTTTTCCTGACCTGTTCCGCCGACCTCCTGTACCCCGCCGCGGGCCGTGCGGCGGTCCGAGCACTCGAGGCCCTCGGGGTGGGGGTGGACTTCCCCTCGGCCCAGACGTGCTGCGGGCAGGCGTGGATCAATTCCGGCCAGGTCGGCGAGGCTCGGGGGCTCGCTCTTCATTTCTTGAAGACTTTCTTCGACTCTCCTTTTGTGGTCGCCCCAAGCGCCTCCTGCGTGGATACGGTGAGAAATCATTATCCCTCCCTCTTCGAGGAAGACCCTGCCCTCGCGGCCCGCTTCCGGGACCTCGGCGCCCGCACCTACGAGGTGTGCGAGTATCTGCACCGCGTGCTCGGCTTGTCGCACCTGCCCCCGCTGCCCGATCCGCCTTCGGTCACCTACCATGCGAGCTGCCGCACCCTTCGCGGTTTGGGGTTCCGGGAGGTCCCGGGCGCCTGGCTGCGCCAACTCGCCGGAGAGGCCTTTCGGCCCCTTCCCGCAGAACAGGCCGCAGTTTGCTGCGGCTTCGGCGGGACGTTCAGCGTCAAGCTCCCAGAGGTTTCCGGCCGGCTCTTGGAGGAAAAGCTCCAAGCGCTCTCATCCACCGGCGCGAGGGTGGTCACCTCGCTGGACCTGGGGTGCCTCACCCACCTCTCGGGGGGGGCCGCCCGGCGCGGTCTGAAGCTGCGCTTTGCGCACCTGGTGGAGTTGGTGGCCGAAGCCCTCGGGGGAGGTGGCGCGTGAGGCCCCCGCTGCGGGGAGGGCCGTTC
>CAZYJP010000575.1:0-1591 GCA_964647795.1 uncultured Thermodesulfobacteriota bacterium | reverse complement strand
GACGGCAGTCCGGCACGCAGCCGCCCCAGCCGCTTCAGCGCGGCGGAGCGCACGATCCAGTACCAGCGCTATGAGGTCCACGGCCGTCAGATCGTGGACACCCTCTTTCTGGTCCAACTCTACGACGTCGGCACCCGCGAGCTGGAGAGTTTCGGACTGAAGGCCGTGGCCCGCCACCTGGGGGTGGCCCACGAGGATCGAACGTACCTGGACCCCTCGGAGATCCCAGGCCTCTTCCGGACCGACATGGAGCGCCTCATCGCCTATGGCCTCGGGGACGTGCGCGAGACCCGGGAGGTCTCCCGGGTGCTGGGCCAAAGCCACTTCCATCAGACCCAGATGTTCCCGTTGAGCCACCAGAACACCGTGGTTCGGGGCACGGCCACCAAGATCGACGGCCTCTTCCTGCGCGAGTATCTGCGCCGGCGCCGGTCGGTACCGCGGCCGCCGTCGCCGGAGCCCTTCGCGGGAGGGTACACGGAGTGCCTCGCCGAGGGGGTGGTGGCTCCGGTGGTGAACTGCGACGTCCAGAGCCTCTACCCCTCGGTGATGCTCACCTTCGGCGTGCACCCCGCCCGGGACGACCAGGAGATCTTCCCCGCCCTCCTTGCCGACCTGACGCGGTTGCGCCTGGAAGCGAAGGAGCAGATGCGCCGCGCGCAGGAACCGGGGGAACGGACCCTCTACGAAGCCCTCCAGGGGACCTTCAAGGTCCTCATCAACTCCTTCTACGGGTACCTGGGCTTCTCCCAGGGGCACTTCGCCGACTTCGCCGCCGCAGCCAGTGTGACCGCCGAGGGGCGCTCCCTGATCCGGGCCGTCCTGCGCGCTCTCGAGGAGCGCGGCGCTCGACCCGTGGAGGTGGACACCGACGGGGTGTACTTCGTCCCCCCGGAGACCGTCCGGGGCGCGAAGGCCGAAGAGGCCCTGGTGGCCGAGGTGAGCCGCACCCTGCCCGAGGGCATCCGCCTGGAGCTGGGCGGCCGGTATCGGGCGATGCTCTCCTACAAGGCCAAGAACTATGTGCTCCTGGGCTACAGTGGGGACCTCGTCATCCGGGGCTCGGGACTCCGCTCGCGGGGGATCGAGAAGTTCCAGCGGGTCTTCCTGGAGGAGATGTTCCGGGCCGTACTGGAGGGCCGTCCGGAGGCCGTGCCCGTCCTCAAGGAGCGCTTCCTCGGCGATCTGCGAAACCACCGCTGGACGCCCGCGTGGTTCGGGAAGACCGAGACGCTGCACGACAGCCTCGAGGTCTACCGCCAGAAGCGCCAGAAGAGCGCTCGAAACGCCTCGGCCGCCTACGAGCTGGCCCTGGCCACGGGCCGCCCCTTCCAACCGGGGGACCAGGTGACTTACTACGTGGCCGGCTCCGGCCGAAACGTCCGGGTCTTCGAGAGCGCTTGCCTGGCCTCCCAGTGGGACGCGACCGCCCCCGACGAGAACATCGAGTACTACGCGAAGAAGCTCGAGGAGCTCTACCGGAAGTTTCAGCCACTGATTTACCCCGCCCAGGGGCAGCTCCGGCTGGAGCTCTCCTCCGACGGCTCCCGAGGGGGACCCCCGTCCCCGTGACCGACCCGCGCAAGCCCCC
>CAZYJP010000574.1:0-1592 GCA_964647795.1 uncultured Thermodesulfobacteriota bacterium | reverse complement strand
GATCCCGCAGGACGTCGTCGGCGATGCCCCAGATGAAGTTGGCGATCCAGTTCAGTTGAACCTGTTCCATAATGACTCCGGATGGGCCGGGAACCCTCCCGGATGCGGCTTCGGTCCCTTTTACTCTGCGGGGCTGGGTTGCTGCAACCGGGTCCTGAGGCGGGGGGCCGGAAGCGCCGCGCCCGGATGCCCCGCCCCCAGGGCCTGGCCCACGAGGACCCCCGCGGCCATTTTGGGGAACAAGGCGGGCAGGTAGAGCACGGCCTCGATGCGCAAGCCCTTGGTGCGGGCCGCGGGTGACGCGTTCCATCCCTGCTCTCCCGCCAGGTCCGGCCGGTTCTTCCCCGGGCACCCGTCGGCGCATCGGGGGGCCTTCAGGGAAGAGGCGGGGTGCGGGCTTCTCCGCCTTCCGAGGGGTTCCCGCTCAGAAGCCCGGGGAGGACGTCGAGCAGTTGCCGGCGCAGCGGCGGGTTGGCCAGCGCCTGGATGTGCCCGGCGTCTCGGACGATCCAGAGGCCCTTGGGGTCGGGGGCGAGTTCGTGGAGGAGGCGGGCGTGGCGCACCGGAACGATCCGGTCCACGCCGCCGTGGAGGACGAGGACCGGCACCGGGCCCACCTTCCCGATCCAACGCTCGGCGCTGTGGCGGTCGTCGATTCCGAGGCTCAAAGGGTACTGGAAGGGCCAGGTGATGATCAGTCGGGAGATCTTTTCACGCGCGATGCGGCGGTAGCCGGCCGGCGCGCTGTCGGCGATGAGGAGACGCACCCGCTCCCGGTGGGCCGAGCGCGCCACCGCATAGATCGCCGCCGCCCCACCCAGCGACTGTCCCAGCACGAACACTCGGTCCGTTTCCACTCCGGCCGCCGAAAAGACCCAGTCCAGGGTCGCCAGCGCATCCCGGTGCGCGCCGGCCAGATCCGCCTTTCCCCCTGAGTGCCCGAACCCGCGGTAATCCACGGCCACCACCTGGTGACCGGCCTCCACCAGCCACAGGACCGAGTTCACGTGGGTGCTGACATTCTCCGCATTCCCGTGGAAGAACACGCAGGTGCCGAGGGCGGCCCTTCGGGGCCGCAGGAGCCACCCGTGGAGGCGCACCCCGTCGGGTGTCGGGATCCACACATCCTCCCGCTCGACGCCCGCCAGCCGCGGGTTGGGCACGTGCTCCCGCTGCGGGTGGAGGAAAAGCCCCGAGCAGCCGCAGGCCGCGAGCAGCCCCAGCACCACCCCGAGTAGCCCCGGGTGGGGAAACTGCGCCGGGCCCCGCCTCGGTCCCCCCGGACCTTCCCTTCCCATGCCGAAAGCCTGTGGGCGATCCAAGGTCTTCCTCCCGAGCGGAGGCGCGCCTTCCGGCGGTGCTCCTCAAAAGTACCGGTAGAGGCTGACCGCCGCCAACGTCTCCCGCGGCTTCGCCTCGGCGTGGAGCCCGGCCGCGAGGTTCGTGGTCCACGCCCAGCGCAGGCCCCCCCCGGCTTCCCAGGTGGTGCTCGGGTCCTGGGCGGGCAAGAAGGTCCACTTGGCGGTGCCGAGGGCCACGAGGAAGGGGAGGAGCCGGAGGCGAAGGCCGGCGGCAGGGCCCGTGCCCGCCCG
>CAZYJP010000573.1:0-1607 GCA_964647795.1 uncultured Thermodesulfobacteriota bacterium | reverse complement strand
TGGTGGCGCGCATCGCGGAGTGCCTTACCGCGAAGCTTCCGAAGCGCGACACCAAGCTGCTGACAGGTCTTGCAGCCGCACTCCTCCGGGGACTGAAGCGCCTTCCGAGCGAAGCCCTGAAGGCTTCATAACCTTCCGTCGCATCGGCTATGAACGCCTTGTCTTCCATGCCGGCGTCGACGATCGATCGCATCATCGCCCGCAGTACCGCCGCCTCGGTCCCCGGCTTCCCGAGGCGCTGCCCTCCCACCTCGGCTACCTGATCCGACCCGATGACGACCCGTTCCGGGAACCGGCGCGCCGCGCTCCGCGCCTTGCCGACGGCGTGGAGGAGTGCCAGAGCCCGCGGCTCCAGGCCGGGCACCTCCGATTCCTCGTAATCGGGCGCCATCGCCTCGAAGGGCAGACCCAGGCGCGCCAGCAACTCCCGGCGAGCCGGGCTCGTGGAGGCGAGAATCAGGGGAAGCATCTCTTTGCTCGTTGGGGGTTGGGGGTGCGATGGGACCTATGGGCCCTGGGGGACAAAAGGGACCCCGGGATGTGGGCGCCCGTCACGTCTCGCGCTTCACGTCACCCATAACCCGTCCCCTCGTTGGCAGCGAAGAAGGCTTCCGACCTCTCTCCGACCTCGTCCAGGGATCGGCTTCCCTGGACCGCGGTGGCCAGGGTGTGGCCGAAGGCATAGGTCTGACTGAAGTAGTGCGTGAACTCCTTGACCCGACCGAGCTGCCGCTCGGGGGCGAAGCTCTCCGCCGTCAGGGCCAGGAAGCGCCGGTAGAGCCCCGGGCGGGAGACCGCAGGGGCACCTCCGGCTGCCCCGAAGACCTCGCGGGCCACCTGGGAGAAGAGCCAGGGGCGGATCACCGCCCCCCGCCCGAGCATCAGGCCGTCGCACCCGGATTCGCCGAGACACCGGCGCGCGTCCTCCGGGGAGAAGATCCCCCCGTTTCCGACCACCGGCACCGAGACCCAGGACTTGACCTTCCCGATCCAGGACCAGCGGGGGCGGCGGCCGTAGGGCTCGGCCCGCAGACGGGCGTGCACGGTGATCAGATCCACCCCCTCGGCCTCCAGCATGCGGCAGAAGTCCCCCAGCGCCTCCTCGTCGAGGCGCTCCCCCAGGCGGATCTTGGCCGTGAGGGGGAGGTGTGTCCTTCGCCTCGCCTCCCGGAGGGTCCTGGCGGCTTGCTCGGGGCGCCCCATGAGGGCGCTCCCGGCTCCCCGTCGCCTCACCTCCGGCGCCGGGCACCCCAGATTCACGTCGATCGCGTCGGCGCCCAGGGCGTGGAGCGCATCGAAGGCAGGCCCCACCTCCTCCGGGCCCGCGAGGAGCACCTGGTGGGAGAGGGGGGCCTCTTCCGCGGTTCTGCGCAGATAGGGGGAAGCGGAGCGATCCTCGGCCGGGAGGCTGCGGGCCGAGAGCATCTCGGTGGAAAAGAGCCCCACCCCCCCGAGCTCCGCCAGCAGCCGGCGGAAGGCCGTGTGGCTCAGCCCTGCCATGGGGGCGAGGAAGAGGGGGGGTGAAATCTTCAACCCGCCCGCTCCCACCCCGAGGCCGAGCCCGGTCACCGTTCCACCCACGCGGCGCGCAGGAGTCCGGGTTGCCG
>CAZYJP010000572.1:0-1607 GCA_964647795.1 uncultured Thermodesulfobacteriota bacterium | reverse complement strand
GCGCGGTCCGCGAGGGGGTCGTCGCGGCTCGGGGGCTCGCGGGGCTCTCCCGCGGCGGCAAAGCTCTTCGGGGCCATCGGGTCAGTGTCCCGGCACTTCCGCGGCCGCCTGCTCCGCCTCGGTGGGCTCGCACTGGTTGGGAGCGAGATCCTGAACGATCAGCAGGTGCGTCGCCCCATAGAGGAGGAAGTGGGTGGTCGTCCGCCCGTGGGGCCAGCGCGTCGTCCCGGTGTGGCCATGGGCGCTCATGACGACCAGGTCGGCCTGCTCTTCCCGGATCACGTCGTAGAGAGCCACCGCGGCCTGCTCGCTGAAGGCGATTCGGGTGCGGGCCGGGATGGGGAGCCGAGCCTTGAGCCGGTCGAAGTACTGCTGCGCTTCCCCCTCCTGCCGTTCGACGAGCCCCTCGATGAGCTCCGTATCTTCCGGGCGGACCGGCCCCTGCCGCGGAAAATAGGGGCGGGGACGCACCCGGATGTGCGCGAGCACCAGCTCAGCCCCGAGAAACCCCGCCAACGACGTGGCCGGGGAGATCGCGCACTCGGCCCGCTGGGACCCGTCCAGGGGCACCAGCACCCTGCGATAGGCCGGCTCGCCCGGTTCCGCCCTCACGGCACGGTACGCGCGGACGACCAGGGTGGAGACCCGCGACCGAAGAACCGTCTTCTGCGCCACGCTGGCCAGGTTCCAGCCGCTCAGACCGTCTTTTCCGTGACTGCTGAGGACGATCAGATCGACTCCGTGCTCGTGGGCGTGCTCGAGGATGCGCTGGGGCGGGTGCCCCTCCAGGAGCACCGGGGAGCTCTTGACCCCCTGCGCCCCGAGCAGCTCCACCTTGTCGTCCAGATACATCGAGGCGCCCGCCCGGCTCGCCTGCCACTCGAGTGGGTCGACGGGCATCATCCGGCCCGCGGAAGAGGACTCGGGCAAGACGTGGAGGAGGGTCACGTCGGCGTCGAACGCCTTGCCCAGGGCCGCCACGTGGGGCAGCACGCACTCGGCCAGGGGAGAACCATCGAGAGGAACGAGGATCTGTCGGAACATGGGTGGGCCCCTCTTTCTTTCGAAGGACGAGGCAAGCGCGCGGATGCAATGCGCTCTGCCAAGGCACGTGCATTTTCAGCGAGCCAGGAGGGCCTTGATCCGTTCGATCTCCTCTTGCAGCCGCCCCACGAGCTCGACGATGCCGTCCAGCCGGCTCTCCGCGGCCCGCGCCTCGATCTCCCGGGCAATGGCCGCGGCGACCGGGAAACCGAAGATGAGCAGGGTTCCCCCCAGGCGGTGCGCCCAGGAGGCGGCTTGTTTTGTGTCCGCCTGGGACAACGCCTCGCGGATCCGCCCGGGGCCCTCGTTCACGGTGCCGAGAAAACCCCGGCCGATCTCCCCCTCCTGTCCGTTCGCACCCTGGAGACTCGCGAGGAGTAAGGCATGGGCAGAACGGCCCGGTGCCTCGTTCCGGGGCAGCGCCCTCGCCCGGCCCCCGACCCAGCTCTCGACGATGGCGAAGAGCACTTCGGGCTCCACGGGCTTGGCGAGGTAGTCGTCCATGCCGGCCTCGAGGCACCGCGCCCGGTCCCCCGGCAGGGCGTGCGCCGTGAGGCCGACGA
>CAZYJP010000571.1:0-1625 GCA_964647795.1 uncultured Thermodesulfobacteriota bacterium | reverse complement strand
GCTCGGACAGGTAGGTGTAGACGCGCCGGGGCATGCCGCGGAACCCCGTGAGGTGCATGGGGAGGAACGTGACGTTGAACCCGATGAAGGTGAGCCAGAAGTTCCAGCGTCCGAGCCTCTCGCTCAGCATCCGTCCCGTCACCTTGGGGAACCAGAAGTAGAAGCCGGCGAAGAGGGGGAACACGGCGCCGCCCACGAGCACGTAGTGGAAGTGGGCAACGATGAAGTAGGTGTCGTGCACCTGCCAGTCGAACACCGGCGCGCCGATCATGATGCCGGTGATACCGCCCAGGATGAAGAGCACGATGAACCCGATCACGAAGAGGAACGCCGTGGTGAGCGTGGCGAACCGGCCCCGCCAGATGGTGGCGATCCAGGCGAAGATCTGCACCGCGCTCGGGACGGTGATGAGCATGCTGACGGCGGCGAAGAAGTTCAGGCCCAGGAGCGTCAGGCCGGTGGCGTACATGTGGTGGGCCCACAGCCCGAAGCTGAAGAAGCCAATGGCCACGGTGGCGGCGGCGATCCACGTGTAGCCGACGATGGGCCGGCGTACGGCGGTCGGGATCACCATCGAGACGATCCCCAGCGCGGGGAGCAGGATGATGTAGACGTCGGGGTGGCCGAAGATCCAGAAGAGATGCTGCCAGAGCAACGGCTCACCGCCGGCGGCGGCGTTGAAGAAGTGGGTGCCGACCGTCCGGTCCAGCGCGAGGAGCACGCTCGTGACCATGAGTGGCGGCATGGCGAAGACGATCATGAACGACATCACGACCTGCGCCCACACGAAGAGGGGCAGGCGATGGAGGGACATCCCCGGTGCCCGCTGCTTGAACACCGTCACGATCAGCTCGACCGCGGCCACGAGCGCGGACACCTCGATGAAGGTGATCATCGTCGTCCAGAAGTCGATGCGGGCGCTCGGCGCGAACCCCGGACTGGCGAGCGGGGTGTAGTTGAACCAGCCGGCGTCGGGTGCGAAGCCCGTGAAGAAGGCGCCGTAGAGCGTCACCCCCGAGATCAGATAGACCCAGTAGCCGAACGCGTTCATGCGGGGGAACGCCATGTCGCGCGTCCCGATCATGAGCGGCACGAGATAGATGCCGAGGCCCTCCGCCATGGGGACGGCGAAGAGGAACATCATCGTGGAGCCGTGCATGGTGAAGAGCTGGTTGAACGCGTCGGGCGAGACGAGCCGGAGATCCGGGTGAGCGAGCTGGAGACGCATCACCAGGGCCAGGATCCCGCCCAGCAGCATGAAGATGAACGACGTCACAACGAAGCGCACGCCGATCGCCCGATGGTTCACGGCGGTGAGGAAGCCGTAGAGCCCGGGCGGGGTGGAGAACGCCTGATCGAGGGCCGCCGTGGTGGGCGTCACGGGCGTGTCCTCACCGGAGCGTGCCGAGATACGCCATCAGCGCGTCCAGGTCCGTGGCCGACAGCCTGCTCGGCGGCATGCGGACCCCGGGCTTGATGCCGTGGGGGTCGACGATGAAGGCGGCGAGCGTGCGGGGCGAATTCGGGACGGTGGCCGCCCCCAGCGTCCGCCGGGCGGCGACATCGCTCAGGTCCGGGCCCACTGCGCCCGTGTGTCGGGGTTCGTAGACGCCGGCGATGCGATG
>CAZYJP010000570.1:1252-1627 GCA_964647795.1 uncultured Thermodesulfobacteriota bacterium | reverse complement strand
AACGACGCCCTGGACCAGTTCACCTACACGGTCTCCCACGATCTCAAGGGGCCGCTCACCACCATCCGGGGGTTCGCCGGGCTCATGGAGCGGGAATCCCGCGACGGGCACGCGGAGCGCGCCCGGGCCTATGCCGGCCACATCGCGTCTGCTGCCGAGAGGATGAAGCTTCTCCTGGAGGACCTGCTCTCCCTGTCCCGCGTCGGCCGCCTCACGCACGCGCCGCAGCCCGTGGCTCTGCTCGAGGTGTCCCGGGAGGCGTCGTCGTCCTTCGCGGTGCAGTCGGCCGAGCGCGGGGTGGCGATCGAGATCGACCCCGAGCTCCCCGTCGTCCAGGGCGATCCCACCCGGCTGCGGGAGGTTCTCGAGAACCTC
>CAZYJP010000570.1:0-1242 GCA_964647795.1 uncultured Thermodesulfobacteriota bacterium | reverse complement strand
GTGAAGTTCCTCGGCGACCAGCCCCGCCCGGTCATCCGGGTGGGGTGGCGCGCCGAGGAAGGGCGCACGGTCTTCTACGTCCGGGACAACGGCATCGGCATCGACCCGGAACAACAGGAGCGGGTCTTCGGCCTCTTCGAGAAGCTCGATGCTCGGAGCCGCGGCACCGGCCTCGGCCTGGCCATCGTGAAGCGGATCGTGGAGATCCACGGCGGCCGGGTCTGGGTGGAATCCGAGGGCCGGGGGAGAGGTGCCTCGTTCTGTTTCACCGTGGGTGAGGACCCCCAGCCTTTGTGAGCGGCCGGGCTCCGCCTGTTGGCCGGGCTCCGCCTTGACCCGGTCTCCCCGCCGCTGCTACCGTCTGCAGGTCGGTTTCGCCCTGCTCCCGCGGCCCACCGCCGTCGCCGAAACTCCACGAACCCATGTACAGCACGCACTTCGGGCTGGCGGAAGAGCCTTTTTCCCTCACCCCGGATCCTCGGTTCCTCTACTTGAGCCCCCTACACCGGGAGGCCCTGGCCCACCTGCTGTACGGCATGGGGGAGGCAGGTGGGTTCGTCCAGCTCACGGGTGAAGTGGGCACCGGGAAGACCACTTTGTGCCGGAGCCTGCTGGAGCAGGCGCCCGAGGGCGTCGACGTGGCGCTGATCTTCAATCCCCGCCAGACCCCCGCGGAGCTCGTGGCCTCGGTCTGCGACGAGTTCCACGTGCCGTACCCCCCGGGGACCGCGAGCCTCAAGGTGCTCATCGACGGCCTCAACCGGCACCTGCTCGCGGGCCACGCCGCCGGCCGGAGGGCCGTTCTCGTCATCGACGAGGCGCAGAACCTCGGCGTCGACTCCCTGGAGCAGGTGCGACTGCTCACAAACCTCGAGACCACCACCCGGAAGCTCTTGCAGATTCTGCTCATCGGCCAGCCCGAGCTCCGGTCCTTGATGGCCCGCCCCGAGCTCCGGCAACTGGCTCAGCGGGTGACCGCCCGATACCATCTGGCACCCCTCACCGCGGAGGAGACGACCCGGTACGTGAGCCATCGCCTGGAAGCGGCCGGTGCCAAGGAGCCGTTGTTCACCCCGGGGGCGCTGCGCCGCATCCATCGTCTCTCCGGGGGGGTGCCCCGGCTCGTGAACGTCCTGTGCGACCGGGCGCTGCTGGGGGCGTATGCCCAGGGTCTTCAGCGGGTGGGGCGGGGGTTGGTCCGGAAGGCCGCAGCCGAGGTCCGCGGCGAGCTCCCGGCGGCCC
>CAZYJP010000569.1:0-1630 GCA_964647795.1 uncultured Thermodesulfobacteriota bacterium | reverse complement strand
CGTGGCGTGCGTTGCCATCGACGGGGTGGCCAACGCCGCGATCCTGGCATGCCAGATCCTCGCGGTCCACGACTCCGGACTGGCCGCGCGTCTCGAGGACCTACGGGGGGAGGACCGGAAGGGGCTCCTGGAGGCCACCGAGCGGTATCGTTCCGAAGTGGGCTCCCCGTAGGGGGCCGAATCCCCCTCGTGGGCCGGGGCGCCGCGCCGGGTGGCCTGCGTCTGCGGTCGGGAGCTCACTCCGCCGCGGTGAAGGCCAGGGCCGCGGAGTTGATGCAGTAGCGAAGCCCCGTGGGGGGCGGCCCGTCCTCGAAGACATGGCCCAGGTGTGCATCGCACCGGCGGCAGTGCACCTCGGTGCGCACCATGAAGAAGCTCCGGTCCTTCTCCGTGCCGACGTTCTCCTCGGCCACGGGCTTCCAGAAGCTCGGCCATCCGGTTCCGGACTCGAACTTGTGCTCCGATGAGAAGAGGTCCGTGCCGCAGCACACGCAGCGGTAGACGCCAGCCTCGTGATGGTCCGCGTACTCCCCGGTGAACGCCCGCTCGGTCCCCCGTTCCCGGGTCACGCGGTACTGCTCGGGCGTGAGCTGCCTGCGCCACTCCGCAGCGGTCTTTACCACTTTCTCCGCCGTGTAGTACTCACCGGTCCCCACCGCGTAAAGTCGCACCGTCGCCTCCTCCCCCGCCGGGGGCCGCCCCGGCGGTTCACGCACAGCTGTCGCCCCCGCGAGCCCACGCTGGAACAGTCCCCCGACGGCTGCAGCAGAGATCATGAGCACTTTTCGCCGTTCCCAATCCATGCACGCACCCCTTCCCGTCCCGTGCCCGCCGCGCGGACCGGCTGCGCGGTGGAGGGACCCTTGCGGTCCAGCCCGCCCCCGGTAGGGTTACTGGGCCCCGGAGTTCCCGGGGCGTAGGGGAGTTCGGACGTGAGACACCGGAACGGCCGGGAAGCACAGGAGAGACAAGCCCGGGAGCTCCTGGGCGCCACAGGCCGAAAGCACGGCTCCTTTTGGTTGGCCTTGACGCTCCTGCTCCTCCTGGCCGACCGGGTCTACCACCCGCCGGAGCGTTTCACCGCCTCGCTCTTGTCGGGGCTCCTCGCCTGGGCCTTCCTCTTCGCCGGCCTTCCCGTGTACGCGGCCGCCTCTGCCCTGGCCCGCCTCTCCCTGGGAAGCGGAGTCCCGATCCCGGCAGACCTTCGGTTCCATCGGCTACTGGCGGCCGGAAACCTCGCGGCGATCGCCTATTGCGCGGCGGCCGCCTGGGCCGGATGGCCGTTCCTGCCCCTCGCGATCCTCTCTCCCGTACTGAGTCTCCTGACCTGCCGGGCCCTGGCCGTCGAGGAGGACTAGCCGGAAGCGGGGTCGGAACCGTCCCCGAGCAACTTCACGGCCTCGGGCGCCGACCCGGCCTCACCCCGGTCCGAGGCGCTCGGCCAGGAGCTCGGCCACGTCCGCCACCCGCACCTGGTGGTCGGCCTGGAGGTCCTTGACCCCGTCCTCGAACATGGTCAGGCAGTAGGGGCACGACACCGCGATCCGATCCGGGTTGACGGCCAGGGCCTCCCGCACCCGGTTCAGGTTGACCCGGTTCTCCGGATCCTCCTCCATCCACATGCGGCCCC
>CAZYJP010000568.1:0-1649 GCA_964647795.1 uncultured Thermodesulfobacteriota bacterium | reverse complement strand
TTGAGACCGGTGGTCGCATCCAAGATCAGCAGGGTTTCATGCGGAGCCCCCGGAAAATTTTGGGCAATAACGCGGCGAATTTTCTTGAGTTCCTCCATCAGGTTTTTTTTCGTGTGCAGTCGACCCGCCGTGTCGATCAGCAGCAGGTCCATCCCCCGCGCCTGCGCGGCCTGCAGCGCATCGAAAACGACTGCGGCTGGATCACCGCCCGCCTGATGGGCGATGACATCGGCTCCGACCCGCTTTCCCCAGACTTGGAGTTGCTCAATGGCGGCAGCCCGGAAGGTGTCTGCGGCCGCGAGGATCACCTTGCGCCCCCCCTGGCTGAACCGCGCGGCGATCTTGCCGATGGTCGTGGTCTTCCCGACCCCGTTGACCCCCACCACCATGAGCACCTGGGGCCTGGAGGCTCCCAGCTCGAAGTGCCCTTCGTCCGCCACGAGGATCCCGGCGATGGCCTCCTTGAGGTGCTCCCGCAAGGCCGCTGGGCTGGTCAGCTCCTTCCGACTCACCCGCTCCTGGATATCCGCGATGAGGCGCGTGCTCGTCCGCACCCCCAGGTCTGCGGTGACCAGGATCTCCTCGAGCGCCTCCAGGGTCTCCTCATCGATCTCCTTCCTCCCGAGGAGGAGGCGGTCGATCTTCTGGACGAACCCCTGGCGGGTCTTCGAAAGCCCCTGCCGAAGGCGGGCGAGGATCCCGGGGCGAAAGCCGGCCGGGAGCTCGGCCTCCACCCCCTGCCCCTGCCCCTGCGCCTCCCCCTCCTCCCTCTCCGCGAGGGTTTCACACACCCGCCCGAGATCGTCCGGGTTCTCCTGCCCCGTCTCGAAGCCGTCCGGGGGCCTCGCGTCCGGGTCCGGCGGCCCGTGCACCTCGGGTTCGGCCGGATCCGGTTCCGAGGGCGCCTCCAACTCCCCTTCGGGCCCACCCTTGCGGAACAGACGACCGAAAAACCCCCGCTTCCGCTGTTCCTTCTCGCTCTCGGTCAAGACCCCGGTCTCCTACTGCGTGCCGTGCTTTCTGCGAAGGCAGGGGTTCCCACCCCGCCGCAACACCCCTCGGGCCCCTCAGCTCCCCAGGAGCTCCTTCCAAAACCCGGGGTACGACACGTCCGCCGCGTCGGCCCCCTCCACCACCCCGCCCCCGGGGAGGGCGAGGGCGAAGACCCCCAGCGCCATCGCCAGGCGATGGTCGCCATGGCTCTGGAACCGCGCCGCGGTGAGGGAGCCCCCTCCCCGAATGCGCAGACCATCGCGAAAGGTGTCCACGGCCACCCCCGACTTGCGCAGTTCACCGGCCAGCACGTCGATACGGTCCGACTCCTTGTGTCGGAGCTCTTCGGCGCCCCGCACCTCGGTCTCTCCCCGGGCGACCGCTGCGACGACCCCCAGCACGGGGAACTCGTCGATCGCGGCGGGCACCTCCGAGGGCTCCACGGAGACGCCCTGCAGGGGTCCATACTCGGCCGTCACATCCCCCAGGGGCTCCCCACACGCCTCGTCGGTTACCTCCCAGGTTACCGGTGCGCCCATGCGCCGCAGGATGCGCAAGAACCCGGTGCGCGTCGGGTTGAGGCTCACCCCCTGCACCCGCACCCGGGAGCCCGGGACCAGGAGCGCCGCCGCCACCCAGAACGCCGCCGACGAGAG
>CAZYJP010000567.1:0-1653 GCA_964647795.1 uncultured Thermodesulfobacteriota bacterium | reverse complement strand
GGGGACCGCGCGGACGAAGTCCCGCAGGTCCCGGGCAGAGCGCCAGGCGAGGCGGGCCTGGCGCCGGGGGTCGAGGCGGCCCAGGAGCAGCTTGCGGGCGTAGGGGGTCGCCTCGTCGAGGATGAGGAAATCCGGGTCGAGCTGCCGGGTCAGGCCCTCCACCTCCAGGGTGGACCGCGCCAGGAGCATCAGGTCCGGGGGCACCCGCACGTGGTGGTGGAGGGCAATCTGGGATGCCTCGCGCAGGATCTCCCCGATCCGCAGGTCCTTGAGGGGACGTCCGTGGTAGGGTTCGATGAGCTCGCGCAGGTCCCGCTGGAAGGAGCGCAGATCCACGGCCTCGTCCGCGGCACCCATCTGCAGGTACCCCTCGGCCAGGGAGGCGTAGTCCCGGTCCGCCAGGGCCATGAAGAGCTGGCCCAGCCCCTCCCGGACGTCCTCCGACAGGTATCCCACCGCCCCGAAATCCAGGAAGACGATGGACCCCTCGGGCGTGACCAGGAGGTTTCCGCCGTGGAGGTCTCCGTGGAAGAGGCCGTCCAGGAAGACCTGCTTCAGGAAGGCCCGGGCCGCCACCCGGGCCAGGGCTGCGGGCTGCAGGCCCCGGGCGCGCAGGAACTCGGGGTCGTCGAGAGGGTCCCCTTCGATGGCCTCCAGGACCAGGAGGCGTTTGGTGGTGAACTCCCAGCGCACCTCCGGGACGACGACCCTCTCGAAATCGGCGAAGTTCTGTCGGAAGTGCTCGGTGTTGGAGGCTTCGAGGAAGAAGTCGAGCTCGCGGCGGATGACCCGGGCAAACTCGTCCACGATGACCCGGAGCTGGAACGGGCGCGACTCGGGGACGTAGCGTTCCACCAGGTTCACCAGCAGGTACAGGGTCGCCAGGTCGTGGGAGACCGTCCGCTCCGTACCAGGCCGCTGCACCTTGAGCACCACCCGGGACCCATCCGTGAGGCGGGCCCGGTGCACCTGGGCGATGCTGGCCGCGGCCAGCGGTTCCGCGTCCACCTCCAGGAAGGCCTCCGCGAGGGGCCCCCCCACCTCCTCCTCCACGATCCGGCGCACCTCGGCGAAGGGGAAGGGCGGCACCTCGTCCCTCAGCTTCTTGAACTCCTCCACGAACTCCGGGGGGACGAGGTCCGGGCGGGTGGAGAGCATCTGGCCGAGCTTGACGAAGGTGGGGCCCAGATCTTCCAGGGCCATGCGGGCCTGCACCGGGACCGGGGTGTCGCCGACCCTGCCGGTGCGGCCCCGAAACCGGCGCGAGAGGGGAAGGAGCCTTCCCAGGCCGACGTTCTCCAGCAACTGGTGAAACCCGTGCTTGGAGAGGATCAGTGCGATCTCCCGGAGGCGGCTGATGGAGCGGTAGGTCTGGGTCAGGGTGAACAGGCTCACGGCGCGGTCTTCCCCTTCTTGCGGCGCCGTCTCCGTCTCGTGTCCCGGGGTGCGCTCGCTTCGGCCCTATCGACCTTTTCGGCCGGTGGGGGCGCCTCCCGCGGCTTTCGACCCGCCTCCCTCTTCCGGCCGCCCCCCCTAGCCGGTTTTTCGCCTCCCGGGGCGGCAGCCGCGCCCCGCTCGGCCTCGGCCTCACCCTTGCCGCCCCCCCCCCGGGCGAAGTCGATCTGCCGCCGCCCCCCGTCCCCCCCGCCCCGA
>CAZYJP010000566.1:0-1653 GCA_964647795.1 uncultured Thermodesulfobacteriota bacterium | reverse complement strand
ATCGACTCGGTGCTCATCGCCAAGCTCCTCCAGCAGGAGGGCAAGAACGTCATCTGCTACTGCACCGGAACCGAGGACTCGGGCGATATCGTAGCCGCCCGGGCCGTGGCCGAGGACTTGGGACTGGAGCTCAAGACCACCATCATCGACGAGGCGGCCGTGGATAGTCTGCTGCCCGAGGTGATCCGCAACGTGGAGGAGAGCGGGCTCCTGCAGGTGGAGGTGGCGATTCCCATGTACCTGGCCGCCAAGTTGGCCTCGGAGGACGGCCTCCGGGTCATGTACACCGGGCAGGCGGCGGACGAGCTCTGGGCCGGCTACCCCTGGTATTCCGACGTCTTGGAGCAGGACGGCTACCTGCGGCTGCACGAGAAGCTGTGGGAGGACCTCAACTACCTCTACACCGACACCCTGGAGCGGGAGGACAAGCTCACCATGGCCCACTCCATCGAGCTGCGGGCGCCCTACCTGGACCGGGACGTGATTCACGCCGCCATGCGGGTGTCCCCCCGCCTCAAGATCCAGGGTGTGGAAGACCGGCTCCGGAAGCGCGTGCACCGTCAGGCCGCCGTCGAACTCGGGGTGCCCCCCTATCTCGCCTTCCGGATCAAGGACCCGGCCCAGTCGGGCTCCGGGATCCACGGCATCGTGGAGCGCATCGCCGCCCGTTCCGCGACCCGGTGCGACCCCGGTCTCGCCGACGAGAACCTCCGGCGGGACAAGGGCAGCCTCTACCGCTACGGCGACGCGGTTTACGGCGAGGAGGCGACGCGGGCCTTCCTGCAGGAGATCGAGGGCCGGATCCGCGAGCAATACATTCCGGCCTTCCTGGCGGCCTGATGGGGCGGACTCTCGACGTCCGGATCCTCCAGGTGGGGTACGACGCCCGGGACATTCGCCACCACGTGGCGAAGCTCAAAGCGCTTGTCTCGGAGCACCGGCAGGCCGACCTCCTGGTCTTCCCCGAGCTGTGCCTCCACGGGCACCCTTCCCTGGAGCGACCCGAGGGCTTCCTGTACCGGAAGATGCGCATCGCCTATGGGCCCATATCCTCGGACCTGTACCGCTTCGTCAAGGATGTGGGAGCCCGGGTGGTGATCGGCGAGATGCAGCGCAAGGGAGACGAGCTCTACAACGTCGCCACCTACATGGACGGCGAGAGGGCGCCGCAGCACTATGTGAAGACCCACGTCCACTGGACCGAGCACTTCGTCGCCGGCCGCGCCCTGCGGACCTTCGACACGGCGTTCGGCCCCCTGGGCATCAACATCTGTTTCGACGCGGCGTTTCCCGAGGTGTGGCGGACCCTGGCGCTCCTGGGTGCCGAGGTGATCGTGAACATCTCCGCCGTGCCGGCCTCGTTCCCCTCCCGGTACGTGCACCGGCGGATGAGTGCCGCGGCCCTGAACAACCAGGTGTTCGTGGTCTATGCCAACCGTCCCGGGCCGGTCTTCTCGGGGGAGAGTGCCGTGTTCGACCCGCGGGGGGAGACCGCGGCCGCCCTGGGGCCCGACGAGGGGACGCTGCGGGTCCGACTGGACCCGGAGCAGGTGGCCCGGTTGGTGGTTCCGTTCGACGAGCGCGTCCACGTTGCCCTGCGCGAGACGCTCGGCTACCGCCATGACGACTGGTTTCTGGGGGTGCCGGTCATGC
>CAZYJP010000565.1:0-1660 GCA_964647795.1 uncultured Thermodesulfobacteriota bacterium | reverse complement strand
ACCCCGCGGGCCGCGGCGGCGAGCACGCGCAGACCCTCGGCGCTGAGCTCCTCGACCTGCTCCTCCCAGAACCGGCGGGCCAGCGGTTCCGGGGCTCCGCCGCTGCCTCGTTGCTCGGCGCAGCGGTCGAGCAGCCGGTCCGGGGCACCCTTCACGAGAATGCGCTGGTCGCCCCCGGGCATCCCGTTGAGGGTTGCCATGAACTTGTTCTCCGAATCGAAGGGGAAGAGCGCCAGGCGCTCGTAGCTGCCCCTCTCGAACCCGAGCTTCCGCGCGAGGGTGACCAGTGCGCCCTCCGTGGGCTCCCCGGTCACTGTCCACTGCCCGTCCTCTTGGGCGATCTCCGAGTCGTTGCACACGGCCAGGGCCTCCACCAGGGCCTTCAGGTCGCCGTGTTCGGCAAGGGAGGCCTCCTTCCCGCCGAGAAAGAGCCTGCCCTCCGGAGCGTAGCCCGTGCCGGAGACCTCGTAGCGGCCGGCGCGCGTGACCGCGTGGCGGACCGTCATCTCGTTGCGCGTGAGGGTGCCGGTCTTGTCCGAGCAGATGACCGTCACCGAACCCAGTGTCTCCACGGCGTCGAGCCGGCGGGTGATGGCGTTGTGCCGCGCCATGCTCTGTACGCCGATGGCCAGGGTGATCGTGAGGATGGCCGGGAGGCCCTCGGGAATGGCGGCCACGGCGAACCCGATGGCCGCGAAAAATAGCTCGGCGATCGTGAAGTCGTGGAGCAGCCAGCCGGCCAGAAACATGAGGCATGCAACGCCGACGATCGCGAGGGAGAGAATCTGGCCGAAGCGGACCATCTGCCGCGTGAGCGGCGTCGCCAGGGTCTCGACCTCGGAGATCATCCGGTCGATGCGGCCGAGCTCGGTCGCCGGGCCGGTGGCGGTAACGACGCCGGTGCCCCTGCCGGCGGCGACGATCGAACCGGAGTAGGCCATGCCGTGCCGGTCCCCCCCGCCGGCCGATGGGTCCACCGGGTCGGTATCCTTCTCCGCGGGAACCGACTCCCCGGTGAGAGCCGACTCCTCGATGCGCAGGCTCACCGCCTCCACGAGCCGGAGGTCGGCAGGCACCCGGTCCCCGGGACGCAGCCGCACGAGGTCGCCCGGCACCAGGTCTTCGGCTTCGATCTCGACCCACTCGCCGTGGCGTCGGGCGTGGGCGTGAACCGAAAGCATCTTGCGGATTCCTTCCAGGGCCTGCTCGGCCTTCCCCTCCTGGATGAAGCCGATGATCGCGTTGATCACCACCACACCCAGGATCACGCCCGTGTCGATCCAGTGTCCGAGTAGCGCGGTGATCGCACCCGCGCCGATCAGGACGTAGATCAGCACGTCGTGGAAGTGCTTGAAAAATCGTTTTAGCAGCCCCTCCTTCGGCGGGGACGGGAGACGGTTGGGCCCCACGGCCTCGAGACGGCTGCGGACCTCCCCCGCGTCGAGACCGTTCGGGCCGCTCCCCAGGCGTTCGAGGACCTCCCGGGCTGGGAGTGCGTGCGGGTGATCGACCTGAAAGGGCCCAATCGTCTCTCCGGTCACGGCCTGGCTCCCCGTTCCCCCATACTCGTGTCCTCCCTCTCCCCCTAGTCACGCCCCACGGACGGGGGCGCCGAATCGCGGAGCTTGAAAAGTGTAGCGATCGTAAGGGTTCGAAGGGG
>CAZYJP010000564.1:0-1660 GCA_964647795.1 uncultured Thermodesulfobacteriota bacterium | reverse complement strand
GACGCTCTAGCCGACTGAGCTACTCCCGCAGAGAATTCGGCTGGTGGTGGGGGGAGGATTCGAACCTCCGAAGGCTGCGCCGGCAGATTTACAGTCTGCTCCCTTTGGCCACTCGGGAACCCCACCACGGATGGATGCACCCGTGGAGCTGGCGATGGGACTCGAACCCGCAACCTGCTGATTACAAATCAGCTGCTCTGCCAATTGAGCTACGCCAGCCCGATTCTCCCGACGCGAGGTTCCGACGCGAGCCGAAGCGACCCCCTCGGGCGGAAGGAGAGGGGATGCTAGCGGATGGGGTGGGGGGTGTCAAGGGGAAAAGACGACGAGAATCCACCATTGGTGGGGGGTGAGGTCCGGGAACCCCTCCACCCTGCCCCGCCATCCGCGGCCCTTCGAGGGGGTACCACCCCGGGGGTCGGTGCACCGCCCGTCACGGGGTAGGGCGCCCGGCCGTCGGCCAGGACAGTTCACCCCCCGGCACAGGGAGCCGGCGGTGGGTGTGCGATGAAGCGGCGACGCAGTTCGTAGCACACCACCCCGCAGGCGACTGCCACATTGAGGCTCGCCACGGCACCGGCCATGGGGATCGAGACCCGCATGTCGCACCGCTTCGCCACGTTCGGGCGGAGCCCACGCTGTTCGCCGCCGAAGACCGCGACGCAGGGGAAAGAAACCGGGGCCGTGTAGAGGTCTCCCGGGGCCGTGTCGGCAGTCCCCAGCACCTGGAACCCGTCCCGGCGCAGTGTGTCCAGGCTCCGGGCAAGGTTCACCACGCGGGCCACCGGTACGGAGGCCAGGGCTCCGGAGGCGGTGCGCGCCACCGCGGCGCTCAGGCCGGCTGCCCGGTCCTTGGGAAGGACGACGCCAGCCGCGCCGACCCCGTCGGCGACCCGCAGGACGGCTCCCAGGTTTCGGGGGTCCTGGACGCAGTCCAGTGCCAGCAGGAGAGGAAACCGGCCCGGCTCGCGGGCCCGGGCGGACAGGGTTTCCAACGAGGTGTACTCCCACCCGCCCACCGCGAGGCACAGGCCCTGGTGGTTCGCCCGGCCCGAGAGGTCGTCCAGGCGCGACCTCGGTACTTCCCGCACCGGAAGGCCGACCCGGCGGGCAGCCTCGACGACCTCGTCGGGGGGCCGGTTCTCCCTCGCCACCAGGAGCTCGCGGCAGGTGTCCGGTGCGGCTGTCAGGTGCTCCGCCACGGAGCGGCGGCCGTAGACCCACTCGGCTGCGCCCCCTCGAGCCCCCTCGGGGGGGTTGCCAGAAGCCTCGGGGCGAAGTCTCACGGAGCCCTTCCGGGTTCCTCCATCTCGGCCACCAGGGCCCGGGCGGCCTCCACCGGGTCCGGAGCGGTCCGGATGGGGCGTCCCACCACCAGATAGTCCGCCCCCGCGCGGAGGGCGCCGGAAGCGGTGTCCATGCGGGCCTGGTCGCCCCGGGCGAAGCCAGTGGGCCGGACCCCCGGGGTCACGATCAGGGCTTGGGGCCACGCCTGACGAATCGCCGATGCTTCGAGAGGGGACGCGACCACTCCGTCGAGGCCCGCGGAGCGGGCCAGGGACGCCAGTCGCAGCACCGCCTCCGCTGCAGGCCCGCAGAGGCCGACGGCCTCGAGATCCCCGGGTCCGTGACTGGTGAGGATCGTGACGGCCAGGACTCT
>CAZYJP010000563.1:0-1666 GCA_964647795.1 uncultured Thermodesulfobacteriota bacterium | reverse complement strand
GGTACCGAAGACCGAGGACCGCAGCCCGAGGACAGGGAAGCCGGCCTCGGGCCGCGACGGTCGCGTGGGGCGCGAAGGGGGGTGGGTGGAGTGCGATGCGGACCCTCGATCTTGTTCAGCTCACGGCCGGGGCGGCCCGTTCTCAGCCTCTGCGGAGCCTTCTGACCGCTCTGGGGATTGCGGTGGGGGTCGCCTCGGTCGTGCTCCTGACGTCCATCGGCGAGGGGGTCCAGCGCTTCGTGCTGGCCGAGTTCACCCAGTTCGGGACCAACCTGATCAGCGTCAACCCGGGCCGTGCGACCACCTACGGCGCTTCGGTGGGAATCTTCGGGACGGTGAGGCCTCTCACGCTGGGTGACGCCGAGGCCTTGCGGCGGGTGCCCCACGTGCGTGCCGTCGTCCCGGTGGTCCAGGGGAACGCCGAGGTCCAGGGGAGCAGCCGCCGCCGCCGGGTGACCGTGTACGGCGTGGGGCCCGGCTTCCCGGAGGTCTTCGCCTCCGGTGTGGCCGCGGGCCACTTCCTTCCCGGTGACGACCCCGAGGCGCCCCGGGCCTTCGCGGTGCTGGGGAGCAGGCTCCGGGAGGAGCTCTTCGGGAGGGACAACCCCTTGGGCCGGACGGTCCGGGTGGGGGGGAGCCGTTATCGGGTGGTGGGGGCTATGGAGTCCAAGGGGCAGATGCTGGGGTTCGACCTGGACGACACGGTCTACCTTCCGGCGGCCCGTGCCCTGGAGCTCTTCAACCGGGACAGCCTCATGGAGATCGACCTCGTCTACGCCGAGGGGGCCCCGGTGGAGGAGGTGGTAGCCGGGATCCGCAGAATCCTCTCGGCCCGTCACGGCAGCGAAGACTTCACCGTGACCACCCAGCAGCAGATGCTCGACGTGCTCGGCGGCGTGCTGGGCGTCCTCACCTTCGCCGTCGGGGCCCTGGGCGCGATCTCGCTCCTGGTCGGCGGGATCGGCATCCTCACCATCATGACCATCGCCGTGGCGGAGCGAACGGCAGAGGTGGGGCTTCTGCGAGCTCTCGGCGCGCGCCGAGGGCAGGTGCTCGGTCTCTTCCTGGGGGAGGCCGCGGTCCTCGGCGCCCTCGGCGGCCTGGCGGGGCTCGCCCTGGGGGCCGGGGGCGCGCGTCTCCTGCACCTGGCGGTACCCGCCCTGCCGGTCTACACCCCCTGGTCCGTCGTCCTGCTGGCTGAGGCGGTCGCCGTCTCCGTCGGCCTGACCGCAGGGGTCATCCCCGCCCTGCGGGCCGCCCGGCTGGACCCTGTGGTGGCCCTCCGGGCCGAGTGAACGCACTGGCGGCCCGCTGCCGTTACCGAACGAGGGTTGCGTTGAGGCGTTCTCATCTGGTATGTAGACCACGATGGTGTTCCGGGGCGGCGCCGCTCCCGCGTGGGGGCGGGGCCGAGGGAGAGTGCGGTCGTGAGGCAATGGGAGCTCGGCCGGCAACGCAACATCGGCGCGAGACCCTGGTAGGGTACTCCCGACGGTGACCGGAGAGGGCGTGGGGGCAGGCTGGATGGCAAATCCCAGTGGCAGGGTGCTGGTGGTCGCCGGGGAGGGTGCCGTGGGGGGGCACCTGCGCTCCCTGTGTACCTCCGCTTCCGGAGTCGAGGTGACCGCAGCGGCCTCCCTGGATGAGGCCGGCCGCACCGCCGCCC
>CAZYJP010000562.1:0-1668 GCA_964647795.1 uncultured Thermodesulfobacteriota bacterium | reverse complement strand
CCCGCGTCACCACCACGCGCACCGCCTCCACGTCGCCGCCTGCACCCACCCGGCACACCACCGCCACCTCCCCCTCCGCGAGCCGAACCACGGAGCCGACGGGTATCCGCCCCATCACCTGAAGGAAGCACTTCACGGCACCCGGCGGAAGGTGGTTCCCCCGAAGTCGCTCGATGGCCGCTACCGCTTCGGGCAACGCGAGGGGGGCGCTGTAGGACCGGTGGGTGGTCATCGCGTCATATACGTCGGCAACGGTCACCAGCGAGGTCCGGCGGTCGGTCCGATACCCCTCGGAGCGGGGGGGGTAACCCCCCCCGTCGAAGCGCATGTGGTGCTCGTACACCAGGATCGGCACGGGGTCAGGGACCCCTCCCATCTCCTCGAGGATATCCCGGCCGTGCTGCGGGTGAAGGTACATCGCCCTCCACTCGTCGCCGGTCAGGCGATCCGGTTTTCGAACGACCGAGGCTGGGGTTCGGGTCTTCCCGATGTCATGAAGGAGCCCTGAAACCCCCAGCACATCCATATCCGCAGCGCCGAACCCTTCCTTCTGCCCCAGCAGCAGCGCCAAGATGCTCACGTTGACGCTGTGGTGAAACGTATACTGGTCGTAGTCCTTGAGAAGCAAGAGCCCCCTGAGAAGCGCCGGGTTTTCCGCCAGGATCCCGGAGAACTCCTGCACGCAGGACCGGGCGGCCGCCGGGTCCGGGATGCGCCCCTCCTGCAGCTCCCCGTACGCCTTCTCCAGAGCCTCCACTGCGACGCGGTGGGCCCGGAGCGCCCGCTCCCAGCCACCCTTGCCCTGCCGGAGCCGGGTCAGGGAGATCTCACTCCCGGCCCAGGGCTCGTTGCCGGGACTGCGGAGCCAGGCGCAGAACCGCGTCACCTCCTCCCCGCGCACCTCGGGCTCGATGACGACGCCCTCGACCCCCCGGGAGTCCAGCATCCCGAAGATCTCGGCGGCCTGGGGCGACGGGTCCAGAAACGCAACGGGGCCCAACACCAGATAGCCCTCGGCCGCCCCTAGGAGCAGGGGCACCCCTCCAGCAAGGGCCGCGCGGAGGGCCTCTTCCACCGCCCTGGCGGTCCGCCCGATGGCCGCGTGCCCCGGCGGGTAGAGTCCCTGCGCCTTGACAAGGCCGGCGAGCGCTCTGACCACCGCTTCTGCACACCCTCGATCGAGCATGTGCCTCACCCTTTCTCGGCCACGGCCAGCGCCTTCCGGACCTCGGCGCACAGGGCCGGGTCCCGGTGCTCTCGAAGGCTCGAAAGCAGTTCCACGGCGGCGGCACCCCCGAGGTCTCCCAGGGCCTGGACGGCGGCTCTTTGCAGCACGCGCCACCGTTTCGGCCACAGCAGCGGCCTCGTGTGCAGCACCTCGGCCAGGATACGGGCGCCCCCGGGTAGGCCGAGCCGACCAATGCTCCGGAGGGCTGCGGCCTTCCCGCTCCAGGCCGCTGAGCTGATCCGGGTGCGCCGGAACGTCTCCTCGAGGGCCTCCAAAATCTCGCCGCTGGGGTGGTTGGCCGCCGCAGAGATCGCCATCAGCCGTACCCCGGGCTCCCGGTCCCCGAGAAGAAGGATGAGGTGTTCCTCGGCCGTTGGCCCCTTTCCCCGGGCGAGCGCTCGCGCCACCTCCCTGCGGATGCGCGCATCCGGGCTGGCCGC
>CAZYJP010000561.1:0-1669 GCA_964647795.1 uncultured Thermodesulfobacteriota bacterium | reverse complement strand
GTCGGTCCCCAACGCCGCCGCCACCACCCTGCCGTAGACCCGGTCGGCCCCCAGGAGACCCCTCGCCATCTCCTGTGCCGCACCGAGCTCGCCCGGCCCGTCGGCCTGGTTGAGGAGCGCCACTGCGGCTGCCCCGGGCGGAAGCCCCTTCGCCAGCCCCGAAGGCGCTTCCAACAGCCTCACCAGGGCTTCCGGCCGCAGCGACTCCCCAAGCCGCAAGCCCGCCGCTTCGGCCACCCGCTCGGGCCGGAAGACGTGCGCGCCATCGAGGGGCTTCCCTACGCAAGACAGCCCCAGCACCGCGGCGAAGACCGAGGTACCCGGGGGCACTACGGGCTCCCACTCGGCCGGGGCCTTCACCGGGAGGCGGGCGGCCCCGTCGGCCTCTACCGCGAGGGCGTCCGAGAGCCCCTCGGAGAGGAGGCGGTCGCACCACTCGGGAGGGATGCCCTCCACCTTGCCCCCGGGCAGCACACGGCGCCCGAGGACGAGGTCGCGCCCCGAACCGCGCCGAACCGCCTCGGCAAGTGCCCTCCAGGTGTCCGCAGTCCGGAGCTCCGGCTCTCCCGGCCCCGGGACCGCGATCCGGGTCGTGGTAGCCCCGAGGGCGCGAAGGCCCGCCGCGCTCCACTCCCGCAGGAGACGGTAGAGGGCCGTGGTCTTTCCCCCTCCCCCCACCAGGGACACCAGGCCCCCGTTCTCGGCTCCCAGCGCCTGGGCGAGGCCCGCCGCGGGCACATCCCTCACCCCCGCACCTCGATCCAGAGCCCACCCTCCTCCCTCACCCTCGCCACTTCCCCCAGACCCGCGTCCGCCACGAGCCCCGTCGCCCCACGGGCAGAGATCCAGCGCTTTCCAAGGGCTTCGTTGAGCAGGCGCGACCGGTCGGCGATGGGGCGGATCGCCTCCTCCGGCGTCAGAGGGCCGTACCCCCCGCCTACCCAAGCGAACCCGCCCGGACGCAGCACCCGCCACACCTCGCGCAGCAGGTCCGAATTCAAGAAGAAGAAGGCCCCCCTCACGATCACCAGGTCGAAGCGCGCCTCGGCCCACGGCAAGGGCAGCAGGGGGGCCCGGCGGGTGCGGAGCCGGCGCCTCACGCCCCGGCCCCGGGCCCTGGCTGCCGACCAGCGCAGCACGGGTTGGGCCTCGTCCTGCACCACCGCCTCGAAGACCTGGCTCCGGCCCAGCACCTCCACCGCGATCCCCCCGGAGAAGGGGCCCAGCTCGAGCACCTGGCCTGACGAGAACCCGCTAGCCGCGAGGGCGTGATCCGCAAGGTAGGGATAGATGGGGCCCCAGAGGTCGTTCAACTCCTCCAGGATCGTCGGGTCGCGCAAGACCTCTCCTCCCTCGGCCACCCGAGTCTCCTCTCCCGCACGCTCCCACCGTGCTCGGATCTGCCGATACTCCTCCGGCGTGTCCAGATCTTCCAGGATCCCCGGGTCGACCACCTCCACTTCGAGCATGTCCTCGGGCCGGTCCGCGAGGAGGGCCCGGGCCCCCTGGTCGCCCCGGAGATCCAGCAGGCACCCCCGGTAACGGGGCAGGTCGAAGACCACCGGGTGACCGCGCCGGCCCTCCCGCACCGGGACCGCGATCCCCCGACTGGACGCCGCAAAGGCCTCCGCCACGGTGCGCACCTCCCGGCCGCGGAGCGCCGGGAGGT
>CAZYJP010000560.1:0-1670 GCA_964647795.1 uncultured Thermodesulfobacteriota bacterium | reverse complement strand
TGGCCATCACCGCCCCGGTGCCGTACTCCAGGAGCACGAAGTTCGCCGCGAAGATCGGCACCCGGTCCCCCGTGAGCCGGTTCAGGCAGTAGGCCCCGGTGAAGATCCCCTCCTTCTCGTAGTCCTCCGAAGAGCGCCTGGTCTTGTCGTCCCGGCGCACGCGGTCCACGAAGGCGAGAACCTCGGCCTCCCGTGCCGTGCCCCGTGCGAGCTCCGGCACGAGGGGGTGCTCCGCGGCGAGGCTCATGAACGTCACCCCGTAGAGCGTGTCGGGGCGGGTGGTGAAGACCCGGATCGCCCCTTCCCGGTCCGCGAGCGGGAACTCCACCTCGGCGCCGTAGGACTTTCCGATCCAGTTGCGCTGCATGGTGAGGACCTGGGGCGGCCACCCCGGGAGCCTCTCGGTCCACCCCAGGAGCTCCTCGGCGTACTGGGTGATCCGGAAGAACCACCCCCAGAGCTCCTTCTCCCGCACGTCGGTGCCGCACCGCCAACACTGGCCCTGCTCCACCTGCTCGTTGGCGAGGACCGTCGCGCACGACTCGCACCAGTTGACCGCCTGCTGCCGTCGGTACGCCAGGCCCCTCTCGAGCATCTTGAGGAAGAGCCACTGCTCCCACCGGTAGTAGGAGGCGTCGCAGGTCGCGAGCTCCCGGCTCCAGTCGTAGGAGAACCCCATCCGCTGGAGCTGCGCCCGCATGTAGGCGATGTTCTCCCGCGTCCACTTCGCCGGGTGCACGCCGTGCTGGATCGCCGCGTTCTCGGCCGGGAGGCCGAAGGCGTCCCAGCCCATGGGGTGCAGCACCTGGTAGCCCCGCATCCGCTTGTACCGGGCCACGACGTCGCCGATCGTGTAATTGCGCACGTGCCCCATGTGAATCCGCCCCGAGGGGTACGGGAACATCTCCAGGACGTAGTACTTGGGACGGCCGGAGTCCTCCCCCACCTCGAAGGTCCGCTCCTCGGCCCACCGCCGCTGCCACCTCTCCTCGATCTCCTGGGGCTGATACCTGGGGTCCATGGACGCGCTCCTTCCCACACGATCCGCGGGCGGCCGGAAACCCGAAATCCCGCAGGAAAGCCCGAAAAACCAGGGCGGGACGGTAGCACACGGCCCCGGGCGATTCAAGGACGGCGCCGCCTCACGAGCCGGCTCCCTCCTCACCCCTCCCAGAACCGCCGAAGCCCCCAGTCCAGCCCGAAGAGCAGCACCGAGAACACCAGGAGGGGGCCCGAGGCCCAGAGCTCCTCCACCCGGCGGCCCACCACCTCCACCTGGGTGCGGCCGCGCTCGGCGAGGTGCTGGACCAGAGCGCGGTCCCCCAGGGGGAAGGTCCGGCCCCCGGAAGCCTCCGCCACGGCCTCCAGGTAGCCCCGGTCCACCCCCAGACGCAGCCCCTCGGGGCTCTCCCCCTCTACCGGGAGCTCCACCGCGTCGCGCCCCAGGAAGGACCCTTCCGCCTCCGCCCGCACCTCCACCCGCCACAGCCCCTCCGTGGGCAAGGCTACCGGCGCGGTCGCGTACTCCCCGGGCGCCGTCTCGGACCACCCCAGGGACAGGGGTTCGCCGTCTTCAGCAGCGAGGGTGCCGGTGACCGCAGCCCCGGACGCCGGCTCGTAGGAGCGGTCGAGCACCCGGGCCCGCAAGCGCACCTCCTGGCCGGCCCGGA
>CAZYJP010000559.1:0-1675 GCA_964647795.1 uncultured Thermodesulfobacteriota bacterium | reverse complement strand
GCCCATCCCCCCGGCGCCACCTGAGGCCGCTGACCCAGTGCTTCGGTGAAGCACAAAAGCTCTGCGGCCCGGGCGACCCGTGGGACGGGTGTCACGCAACCGCCCCACGTGCTCTTGTTCCTCGGCCAGGGGTTCGAGGATCTGGAGGCCGCGGCCGTGATCGCCGTCTGCGGTTGGACCCGGTATCGGGAACACCTCCCTGAGGTCCGGGTGATCACCACCGGTTTCCACGACCCCGTGCGCGGCCGCTTCGGAACGGTGGTGCACCCCGATCTTCTCGTCTCCGCCGTCGATCCGGCCGACTACGACGCCCTGGCCATCCCCGGAGGGTTCTTCAGCCACGGTTTCGACGAGGCGTTCGACCCCGCCCTGTACGAGCTTGCCCGGAAGATCCATGCCGACGGAGGAACCATCGCGACGATGTGCGTCGGGGTGCTCCCGGTGGCCGAGGCCGGGCTGCTGCGCGGCAAACGTGCCACCACGTACCCCTTCAGCCGGAATCACGACAACCCGGGCCGGCTGCGCGATCTGGGATGCACACCCACGGATGGCCCTGTCGAGATTTGCGACCGGATCATCTCCTGCTCCGGGCCGAGCCACGCGCTGGAGGTCGCCTTCCTCCTGCTGGCGAGCGCGATCGGGCAGGAGTCCGCCCAAGAGGTCCGGCGGTACATGAGCGGGGCCGAGCAGCCGATCACGCCAAGCCCGTGAAGTCGGTCGGGGGAACAGCGGCCACGGCGGGCGCGTTAGAGGATCCACTTCCTGCGGATGTTCCAGAGACTCGCGGCGAAGAGGGCCGCACAAAACAGCGCCAGTGCGCTGAAGTCGAGGGCTAGAGGCATGGCTCCGGCCCCCGCCACGGATTCTTGGAGGATGTCGGCCCCATAGGTCAGGGGGAGGGCGTAGGAGAGCGGCCTCAGATAGGCGGGCAGCTCCGCCACCGGGAAGAAGAGGCCGCAGAGGAAGATCATCGGGAACCGGAAGAAGTTGGAGAAGGTCTGGGCCTCGAAGACCTCACTAACCGAGACGGCGATGAAGAGCCCGAGGAAGGCCGAGACCGCGGCGATGAGCACTGTGGCGGGGACGGCCGCGGCCCAGGAGATTCCCGACAGGTCGGTCAGGAACGCGGCCATCATCACGGGCACGAAGCCGTTGGCCACCCCGAAGAGGATCGCCCCGGAGGTCTTGGCCAGCATCAGGAGCTCCAGGGGGATGGGAGCGAGGAGCAGGCGCTCGAACGACCTCCCCTTCTTTTCGAAGGTCACGGTGACCGCGAGCATGGAGGTGGTGCCGAAGAGCACCGACAGGGCCATGACCCCGGGCAGGAGCCCCCGCACGCTCTCCACGCCCGCTTGGGACTTGATGAAGAACATGGCCGTCCAGGCCAGGGGAAAGAGCAGCCCCCAGCTGATGTTCGGGGGCTTGAGGTAATAGGAGCCCATGTCCTTGGCCAGGATGCTCCAGAACGCGATCCAGCGCCTCATGACCCGGCCCCCGCTTTCTCCTTCTCGCGCTCGACCGCGTCGGTTTCGATCCCGGTGACCTCGACGAAGACCTCCTCCAGGGTCGGCCGTACCACGCGCGCCTCGCCCACCTCCAGGCCGCGCTCCTCGAAGAACCGCACCAGGGGTCCGATCCGCACCGGCTGCGGCGAGCTCAGACGGACCCGGCCGCC
>CAZYJP010000558.1:0-1676 GCA_964647795.1 uncultured Thermodesulfobacteriota bacterium | reverse complement strand
TCGTAGCAGGGGCCGATCCCCCGGCCGGTGGTGCCGATCTTCCGGCCCCCGGCCCGGGCCTCCCGGGCGGTGTCGACGGCCTTGTGGCAGGGGAGGATGAGATGGGCCCCCTCGGAGACGAGGAAGGCTTTGGGCCCGGGGAACTTCCCCTTTCTCCGGAGCCCCTCGATCTCCCCCAGGAGCACCCCGGGGTCGACCACGACGCCGTTGCCGATGCAGCATACGGTGCCGGGGTTGAGAATTCCCGAGGGGATCAGGTGGAGGACGACCTTCTCACCTCCCACCACGAGGGTGTGGCCCGCGTTGTTTCCGCCCTGGAAGCGCACCACGCCCCGGGCCTCGCGGCTGTAGATGTCGACGACCTTGCCCTTGCCCTCGTCGCCCCACTGGGCGCCGACGACCACGACGTTGGGCATCAGCTCACTCCTCTGCGGTCTGCCGCAGCAGTTCGTCCAGGGTCAGAATCCGGCGTTCCCCCGCTTCCAGGTCTATGAGCACGGGGCTGCCCTCGGGGTCCCCCTCGCCGCCGAGGACCGCCGCCCAGCGAAAGCCCTGTTCCCGGGCGTGGGCGAGGGACTGTTCGAGGGGGCGCCGGATGAGGTCTCGAGCCGCCCGGACCGACCGGGATCGCAACTGGCGGGCGAGCCCCAGGGCCTGGGAACGGGTCGAGCGGAAGTTGACGATGAACACTCCTTCGGACCGAGCCGGGGGTGTCTCCCCCTGAAGCCGGAGGGCTTCGGTGACCGCCAGGAGATCGAGGGAAAACCCCGTGGCGGGGAGGTCGAGCCCGTAGAGGCCGAGGAGCCGGTCGTACCGGCCTCCGCGGCACAGGGCGGTCCCCACCGGGTGGACGAAGGCCTCGAAGATGACGCCCGTGTGGTAGTCGATCCCCCGCAGCTCCCCCAGGTCGACCGTCAGGTGGTGGGAGAGGCCGTGCATCTCCACGTAGCCCACGACCCGGCCCAGGTTCTCCAGTGCCGCGCGGCTGTGGTCCGATTCCACCAGCGCCGATGCCCTGTCCAGCACCTCGACGCCTCCGGCCAGGAGGGGAAGCTCGGCGAGGAGGCGCTTCTTGGCGTCCGGAACCGGCAGGCCCTCCAGCAGGACCTGGAGCTCGCTCAAGTCCTTGCGGGCCACGCAGCTGACCAGGATGTCCACCTGGGTCCGGTCGAGGTCGCAACCGAGCAGGATGCCGCGGAAGAACTCCACTTGGCCCACGTCGACCTTGAACCCCTGGACCCCGGCCTCGGAAAGGCACGCCGTGACCAGGGCGATGACCTCGGCGTCGGCCTCGGGGTCCACGACCCCCAGGAGTTCCGCGCCCACCTGGTGGATCTCACGGCTCCGGCCCTTCTCCGCCTGCACGTGCCTGACCACCGGGCCTTCGTAGCACAGGCGCAGGGGCAGGCTCGCCCGGGCAAACCGGGACGCTGCCATTCGGGCGATCTGGGGAGTGAAGTCCGGTCGGATGGCCAGGACGTGACCGGTGGTCCGGTCGACGAGCTTGTAGAAGGCCACCTCGTCCGCCGGGTCCGCCATGGCCTGGGAGAAGACCTCTGCGTACTCCAGGAGGGGAGGCACGGCGGGTCGGTACCCCCAGCGCCCCATCGCCAGCAGCAGGGTGCGCCGCAGGCCGAAGAACCGCCCCGCGGCCTCCGGGAGGAGGTCGCCGAGAC
>CAZYJP010000557.1:0-1678 GCA_964647795.1 uncultured Thermodesulfobacteriota bacterium | reverse complement strand
TTCGCCGCCGCGCTCTCGGCGTGGCCGTCCAGGCCGCGGCCGAGGCGGCGGTGGAACACGCGGACGTGGCCTACGTCGAAGTCGCGGATGCCCGGGGCGGATTCCTGGGCGGGATCGGCCAGGGCGATCGGCCCGCCCCCCCGTCCCAGGGTGCGTCCGGGGCGCGGATCCGGTGGAGCGGGGCGGAGCTCCTGGAAGTGTCCGCGGCGTTCCGCTTCGGCGAAGGGGAAAGCGGCGGGGTTCGGGTGGGACTTCGGGCCGACGCGGTCGAGGGGATCCTCTCCCGCAACCGCCTGCGGATCTGGCTGAGCACGGCGCTGCTCGCCGGGATCTGCCTCTTCGCCGTGGGGCTCCTGTACGGAGTCCAGCGCCGGCACCACAGGGAGCTCGGAGAATTCCAAAGCCGTTTGAGCAGGGCCCAACGCCTCTCGGGCCTCGGGAGGCTCTCCGCGGCGCTGGCCCATGAGATCCGAAACCCCCTGAACGCTCTGGGTCTCGGCCTCCAGCGGATTCAGCGGGAGCTCTTGCCCTCCGAGGGGGAAGGGGGGCAGGAGGCCCTCGGCCGGATCACCGCCCTGATGCGGGACGAGGTCCGGCGACTCGACGCCCTGGTGGAGGAGTTCCTGGCCGCCTCCCCCGAGACCCGCCATCCCCCTGGGCCGCTTTCGGTGTCCGAGGTGGTGCGGCAGACCCTCTGCCTCGTGGAGGATGAGGCCCGCGCCCGGGGAGTGCGGGTGGCGGCTCGTCTGCCGACCTCGGAGTGCCGCATCCTCGGCGATCGCGACAAGCTCCGGCAAGCCCTCCTGAACCTCCTGCGAAACGCACTGGAGGCGATCCCCGGGGAGGGGGAGGTGGAGGTGGCCCTGGATGTTCTCGATCCCCGAGGGGTCAGGATCCGGATCCGGGACTCGGGGGTAGGGATCCCGGCGGAGCACCGGGAACGGGTCTTCGATCCGGATTTCACGACCAAGGAGAAGGGCCTGGGCCTGGGGCTGGCCGTGGCTCACGAGATCGTCAGGGCTCACGGCGGGGAGCTTCGCATCGCGAGGGGGACGGGCCCCGGGACGACGGTCGAGATGTGGTTTCCCCTGGCTGGGCCGTAGCAGCTGAAAAGCCACGGAGGGGCTTTTCAGCATCCCGATCGTGGGACGGGGGCGGCCCGGGGGACGGGGGCAACCCCAGAACGGAGAGAGGAAACCCATGCCGGGACTGGATCTCCTCATCGTGGAGGACGAGGCGGGTCAACGGGAGCTGCTCCGGGATGCCCTGGCCCGGGAGGGCCATCGGGCAGAAGCCGCCTCGAGCGGCGCCGAAGCGCTGCAACGGCTGCAGGACGCCGCCTTCGACGTTCTCCTCCTGGATCAGCGGATGCCCGGCATGGACGGGCTCGAGGTCCTGCGCCGGGCCAAGGCCCTGCAGCCCGAGGTGGACGCCGTGATGATCACCGCCTACGGGAGCGTGGAGAGCGCGGTGGCCGCCATGAAGGCCGGCGCGGCCGACTACGTGAGCAAGCCGGTGGACCTCGAGGAGCTCGTGCTCCTGCTCGAACGCCTGGCCGAGCGCAGGAGGCTCGTCCGCGAAAACGAGCTCCTGCGCCGCGCGCTCGGCCACGGGGCCGACGCCGACCCCCAGGGCCGGATCCTCTACCGCAGCGCCCGGATGGCCGAGCAGGTGAACA
>CAZYJP010000556.1:0-1679 GCA_964647795.1 uncultured Thermodesulfobacteriota bacterium | reverse complement strand
GCATGCAGGGCTTCCAGAACATCCGCGCGCCGGATCTCACGGAGACGTTCGCCGACCCGAGCAATCCGTTCTACAGCCCTCCGGCGGCACTGGGCCGTCACATCAACGGGGGCTCCGCCGTGCCTCCCCCGACGACCAGCCCCCTCCCGCCGCAAGAGATGGTTCCCGGTCCGACCGGCACGCCGATTCCCGCCGGCTCTGACCTCGACCGCGCGCAACGGGACCCGGAGAGCGCGTTCAAGGCGAAGGGCCCGTGGACGCGAGCGACCGAAACGGACGCTTACCAGAACTGGCTAAGGTCCGTAAGGGAAAGGCTGGGTGAGTGATGGCGAAACCCCAAGAGTACGAGTACCGAACGGCTGTGATGCCCCAAATTCCGGGGCAGGGGATGGCAGACGACCCCCGGTTCCAGCGCTACGTCAACCCCACGCAGCAGGGACCGCAGTTGGCCCCGCAACAGCCGCCGCCGACCGGCGGGGGCCAGCCGCCCGTTATGCCTCTTACGGGGGTGCTCCAGGGGCTGGAGCAGTTCCAGCGTCAGGTCCCCCCACCCGGGGAGAGGGTCCCCGGCTATGGTCCCGTGACCGGCAGGCAGGTTCCACCTCCAGGGGAGCGGGTCCCCGGGTACCCGGAAGATCCGGGGAGGACGATCCCTCCAAACCGCACGCCCCCGTCGGGCGGTGGACCCATGGGACCGAACCCCGAGGGCGGAGAGTGGACCCCAACCTTCGGAGGACCCGTGACAGGCGTACCCGAGGTCGATAACCCGTGGGCCGGTCTCCGAGGTCAGATGTTCATGCCCGAGCACGCGGAGGACGTCGCGCGTCTCCGTCAGCTTCTGGGCGACAACGTGGCTGGCCTCTTCGACACCCCCGATCGCGGGCAGCTTGCGGCCGGGTACATGGACCTCTTCAACCAGCAGAACGCCCAGAACCTGCAGGACCAGATTCGGAGCGTGGGCCAAGACGCGGCGAAGTTCGGGCGGATCGGCTCCGGGGTCACGACGAGCCGGGTAGGGGACGCCTTCGTCACGGCGGAGCAGAACCGGGCGAACGCGGAGCGCGGGCTCGCGCTCGACGCGGCGGGCCACACGCTGAACGACCGGCTGGGGGCTCTTAGCGGAGCGGCCGGGGTCCAGAACCTGTTCTCCGGCCAGGACGCCGGCTTCCGGCAAGAGCAGCGGGGCGAGCGGGGCTACGCCGACCACCTCGCCCAACAGGATCTCCAGAACCGCATGCAGCAGCGGGCCATGGAAGAGGCGATTCTGAACGCCCAGCACGGAAGGCAGGCGACCGAGGCGGACCTCTACGGGAGGTATGGCTTCCGATGGTAGACTTCTTCGGCCTCGCAGCCGGTGCCCAGGCGGGCCTGGAGACGTACGAGCAGCGTAAGCGCCAGCAGGAAGAGGACGCTCTTCGCCAGCAGATGATCGAGATGGAGCTTGCGGATCGGGAGCGCCGGATACAGGGGGAGGCGGTTGCTTCCCAACGGCAAGCCGCCGCCGACGCCCGGGAGGAAGAACGCCACCAGTGGCAGTCCCCGGAAGAGTGGGAGCGGCGTCAGAAGCTCCAGCATGAGTTCGCCATGGCCGAGCTTGAGGCCCGCCGCCAAGCGCAGGCCCAGCAAGAGCGAGCCGGTCGCGATCCGCTCTTGCAGGCTCAGACCCAGGACAACCTCCA
>CAZYJP010000555.1:0-1691 GCA_964647795.1 uncultured Thermodesulfobacteriota bacterium | reverse complement strand
GAGAGGGGTGCCGGTCAGCGAGGGGGCCGGCGGGGTGCTGCGGGGGGTGGAGGCGGTGGTGGACCAGGACCTCGCCACGGCCGTGCTCGCCCGGGAGCTCGGGGCCGAGGAGATCCTGATCCTCACCGACGTGGACCAGGTTTACGTCGACTTCGGCGGGCCCGGGCGCCGGGGGCTCGCGGAGGTGGGCCTCGC
Organism: uncultured Thermodesulfobacteriota bacterium; assembly: GCA_964647795.1. Lineage (GTDB taxonomy): Bacteria > Desulfobacterota > Deferrisomatia > Deferrisomatales > JACRMM01 > JBFLZB01. Next base: position 1,496 of record CAZYJP010000555.1, on the reverse strand, counting down.
CGAGCTGAAGGCGTACCGGGCGCAGGGCCACTTCCCGCCAGGCTCCATGGGTCCCAAGATCGACGCCGCAGTGGAGTTCTTGGAGGCGGGAGGCCGCGAAGTGGTCATCACGAGGCCAGAGCTCGCCGTCGAGGCCGCACAGGGGCGGGCCGGCACCCGGGTCCGCCAGTGAACGACCCTCGACCCGCCGCTGGACCGCTGCCCCTGCGGGGTGGCTTCCCGACGGCCTCGCTCCCCCGGTTTCGAGCCGACAGCGGACCGCGGCGAACTCGTTCTGGAGGACAGAAGGGGCCTCGCTACGCCTCCGCCATGTGGGGGTACTCGAAGCGGGTTGGCGGGCAGAAGGTCTCCTTGATCGTCCGCTGGGACACCCACCGCTGCAGGTTCAGGACACTCCCGGCCTTGTCGTTGGTTCCGGAGGCCCTGGCGCCCCCGAAGGGCTGCTGCCCCACGACGGCCCCAGTGGGCTTGTCGTTGATGTAGAAGTTTCCCGCAGCGTCCCGCAGTCGCCGGGAGAGCTCGGCGACCATCCGGCGATCCGACGCGAAGATCGACCCGGTGAGGGCATAGGGGGAGGTGGTGTCGCAGAGACCCACAGCCTCGTCCAGGTCCGCGTCGCGGTACACGTAGACCGTGAGCACCGGCCCGAAGACCTCCTCCTCCATGAGCCGGGACCGGGGGTCAACCGAGCGCACCACCGTGGGTTCCACGAAGTACCCTTCCCGGTCGTCGCACCCGCCGCCCGCCAGCACCGTCAGCTCGTCGGAGGCCTTGGCATAGTCGAGATACCCTTTCACCTTCGCGAAAGCCTCGGCATCGATGAGCGCACCCATGAAGGTCCGGAAGTCCGCCACATCGCCCACGCGGATCCGCCCCACTTCTTCCCGGAGCCGCCGCTGCACCTCGGGCCAGAGGCTCTCCGGGACGTAGGCCCGGGAGGCCGCCGAGCACTTCTGTCCCTGGTACTCGAAGGCGCCCCGCACCAGGGCGGTGACCAGGGAGTCGACCTCGGCCGAGGCGTGGGCGAACACGAAATCCTTGCCGCCGGTCTCCCCCACCAGACGAGGGTAAGCGCGGTAGCGGTCGATGTTCTCGCCCACTGTGCGCCACATGCCACGGAAAACGGCGGTGCTCCCGGTGAAGTGCACGCCGGCGAGCTCGGGGTGCGTCAAGGCTGCTCCCACGACTTGGTCCGCCGGCCCGGGAACCAGGTTCACGACCCCGGGGGGCAGGCCCGCCGCCTGCAAGAGCGACATCAGATAGTGGGCCGAGTACATCGCCTTGGGAGAGGGCTTCCATACGACCACGTTCCCGAGCATCGCCGGCGCCGTCGGAAGATTTCCCGCGATGGAGGTGAAGTTGAAGGGTGTCACGGCCAGCACGAAGCCCTCCAGTGACCGGTGCTCCACCCGGTCCCAGATCCCCGGCGCCGACCGGGGCTGCTGGCCGAACATCTCCTGCAGACCGGCGTGGTTGATCGCGCGCAGGCGGGCGGT
>CAZYJP010000554.1:0-1693 GCA_964647795.1 uncultured Thermodesulfobacteriota bacterium | reverse complement strand
TCCCCCATGATCCGCGCCGCCTCGGGTGCGGCGGAGAGCCCGAGGTCCAGGCTCACCGCGGTGCGAAGGCGCCGGAGGAGGACGTCGTCCAGGTGGTGGGCGTCCTCGCTGCGCACGGCGTAGGCCACCTGGGCCCGGTAGTCCCGGTAGCCGGGCGCGAGCACCGCGCGCCACTCGGGCCGTTCCAGGCATACGTCGATCACGTCGCAGCAGCGGCGGCCGTACAGGGTGACCATGTGGTCGATCACGTCCCGGGGAAGGTTGGGGATCTTCTGGGTGCACTCGCAGACGTTCTCCCGGAAGATCACCGCGTCGGTCAAGCCCCCGCCGAAGAGGGGGACCTGCTCGGTGCAGCACGGCACCGGAAACCGGAGCGCGCGGCAGGCGGCGTCCACGGCCTCCTCGGCCATCTTGCGGAAGGTGGTGTACTTGCCCCCCACCATCGTGAGGAACCGGCCGCCCAGGCCCTCCCGGTGCAGCACGTGCCGGCGGCTCAGGGAAGAGGGGCTGCCCTTCCTGCGGGTCAGGGCCAGGGGCCGCAGCCCCGCGTACCCCCACAGGACGTCCGAAGCCTGGAAGTCCCGGCCCGGGAGGAGCTTTCGGAGACCCTCCAGCAGGTACCCCACGTCGTCCGGGTCGGGCGACGCGCCGTCGGGGGGCCCCTCCCAGAAGGTGTCGGTGGTCCCCACCAGGGTCATGCCCTGGAGGGGCAGGGAGAAGAAGAGGCGCTCGTCCCGGGGGGAGGCGGTGAACACGGCGTGGTCGAGGTCGGCGTCCACCACCACGTGAACCCCCTTCGTCGGCCGGACCTTGGGCGCCAGGCCGTCCCGGTAGCGGGCCCCCACCTCGTCCGCCCACGGCCCTGCCGCGTTCACAATCACCCGCGCGGTGAAGCGGTGGTCGGAGCCGCTGAGGGTGTCTCGGACGTCGAGGCGGAAGAGGTCGCCGTCCTCCGAGACCCTCGTGACCTCGTGGTAGTTGAGGCAGTACGCCCCGTGCTCCCGAGCCGAGAAGATGTTCTCGAGGACCAGCCGCTCGGGCAGGAGGATCTGGTAGTCGTAGAAGAGGCCGGCGCCCTGGAGGCCGTCGGGGTTGAGGTTCGGGGCTCTGCGCAGCACCTCCCGGCGGTTGAGCACGCGGTAGTGGGGGGTTCCCTTCCCGAGGCTCAGGAGGTCGTAGAGCCACAACCCGGCCCGGATCTTCCAGAGGGCCCGGTGGTCCCCGGCGTAGACCGGCAACAGGATCGGCATGGGCTGGATCAGGTGCGGCGCCATGCGCAGCAGGGTCTCCCGCTCGCGCAGTGACTCGGCCACGAGGTGCAGGTCCCCCCTCTCCAGGTAGCGCAGCCCCCCGTGGACCAGGCGGGTGGTCTTTGCCGAGGTGCCGGCGCTGAAGTCCGCCCTTTCCAGGAGCAGGCACGAGAGGCCCCGCAGGGCGGCGTCGCGGGCCACACCCGCCCCGGTGATGCCGCCACCGATGACGGCCAGGTCGAAGGCGGTGCCGCTGGGCTCAAGGGACAAGGCCACCTCGGGGGGAGGCGAGGGGGAGAAGCTCGGCCACGATCCGGCCGGGGCAGTCGGTGAAGACCCCGTGGACCCCGGCACGGGCGAAGTGTAGCACCTGCCCCGGCTCGTTGACCACCCACAGGAGGCGCTCGGCGCCGACCTCCCGGCAGAGGTCCACGTGGCTCTCG
>CAZYJP010000553.1:0-1695 GCA_964647795.1 uncultured Thermodesulfobacteriota bacterium | reverse complement strand
GGTTTACTTTCGGCCGCTTCCTGTTGCATAACGGCCGCTCCGGCCCCCTCGGGCGCCCACCCCCTCACGGCGGAGTCCGCCATGACGAAGAACACTGCTGCGCCTGCCGTCTGGTGGCGCGAGTACACCCTCGAGGACGGCCAGACCGGCCGCTGGCGCATCGGCGCCCTCACCCTGTGGGCCCAGCGCCGTATCGGCGAGTGGCGCCTGGCCCACGGGAGCACCAACGACCCCTTCGACGACGCCGTGAGCGTCGAGGCCCCCTGTGCGGGACCGATCCCGAGCCAGGGCGTCACTGCCACGCGCTACGGCATGAAGCACACCGACGGCGTTTTGGCCCTGGAACCGGCTCTCCCCGACCGGCCGGTGGTGTCCCGCCCCGACACCCCGTTCTACGTGCTGGCGGGCGAGGAGGTCCGGCTCTACATCAGCGCGCCGATCTGGGTGCGGGTGCGCGCCGGGGGGCGAAAGCTCCTGGAGGTACCCGTCTACCGCCCCTCCGACACCTGGTTCGGGCCCTCCACCCGGGAGGGGGAGATCTGCTACGACACCCGGACGAGCTGCCGCACCGAGCTCTCCGACCTGCCCCGGCGCCCCCACCGAGCGGTGGCCGCGGTGCGCATCCGCAACCGCACGGGCGAGCCGGTGCTCATCGAGCGCCTCAACCTCCCCGTGCCGTTCCTCTCGGTGTACGCATCGCCCGCGGGCACCTTGTGGACCCAGGGGGTAACGCTGGAGATGGCCAATGAGGGCGGCACGGCGGAGCTCCGGATCGACAAGGGAGCCCCCTCGGAAGCACAGGGGGCCGCCCTGGTGAGCGGGCCCCGGGAAGACACGGATCGAAACCTGCTGGTCCGAGCCTTGAGCGCCCTGATCGGGTAACGGAGCGATCCACGTGAACCAGGTCCTCGACATCCTGCGGGACTGGCTGACAAGCGGCCGGCTCGCCGCGGCGTTCAACGCGCTGGTCATCCTCGTGGTCGGGTTGCTGCTGACCCGGCTCGTCAGTCGGAACGTCGGCCGCCTGGTCGTCCGGTACATCGGCATCCAGCAGGGTATTCTGGCCCGGAGGGTCGCCTACTACGGCCTCGTGGTCCTGGTGCTGGTTTCGGTACTCCGCGAGCTCGGGTTCGAGCTCACGGTGCTCCTAGGGGCGGCCGGAGTCCTCTCGGTGGCCCTCGGCTTCGCCTCCCAGACCTCGGCCTCGAACCTGATCAGCGGCCTCTTCCTCATGGCCGAGAAGCCCTTCGTGGTGGGCGACATCATCAAGGTGGGGGACACCACCGGTGAGATCCTCTCGGTGGATTTGCTCTCGGTGAAGCTCCGCACCTTCGACAACCTCTTCGTGCGCGTGCCCAACGAGACCATGGTGAAGGCCGAGATCACCAACCTCACGCGGTTCCCGATCCGGAGGCTCGACGTACAGGTGGGGGTGGCCTACAAGGAAAACATCGCCCGGGTGAAGGAGGTCCTCCTCGCCGTGGCGGAGAGGAACCCGCTGTGTCTCGAAGAGCCCAAGCCCCTCTTCATCTTCCAGGGGTTCGGCGACTCGTCCCTCGACCTCCAGTTCTCGGTGTGGGCGGTCCGGAAGCACTTCCTGGAACTGCGCAACACCATCCACGAGGAGATCAAGGCCGCCTTCGACGAGGCCGGTATCGAGATCCCCTTCCCCCACCGGAGCCTCTACACGGGAAG
>CAZYJP010000552.1:0-1700 GCA_964647795.1 uncultured Thermodesulfobacteriota bacterium | reverse complement strand
ATCGTCGCCCGCGGTCCGGGGTCCACCACTACCGTGGCGCCCCTGCGGCGCAGGACCCACGCGCCGAGAAACCCCCGAAAGCCCTCGCGGGGCAGGTCCAGGTCTACGAGAAAGAGGTCCTTCAGGGGTTCATGGACCATGGTTGTGCTTCACGGGTGATGCCCTCTGCCCTATGCCCCGACCGTCACCAGGCCCCACACCGCCAGGACGAGGAGCGCCAGCAGGGTCAGGGCCAGGCTCACTCCCACCGGGAGGCGGTGCCGGTCCGGGTCGAATTCCGGCACCGGGCCCCAGAGGCCCCGCACCAGGTTGGGGTTTCGGGCGATCGCGGAAAGCCCCCGGGCGCTGTGGTGCGCGAGCTCCTCGCAGGCGGAGAAGAAGGCGTTGACCGCCCCGACCGCCGCCCTGCCGGCCACGGCAGCGGGCCGGCGGTAGAACCAGTCGGTGTCCAGCGAGAGTTTGCGCTCCCCTGCGAACTTCTTCCGGAGCCACCAGAAAGCCAGGAACGTGAACAGGAGGATCTGGAGGGACTCGGCCAGGTGCGCCCCCGTGTACGGGCGGTAGTGCATGGGGAAGGGCAGATCCCGGTAGAGAAGGTCGGGCCACACCCCATACAGGAAGCACAGGAAGGCCGTGAGCGCCATGGCGGCGATCATGTTGGCCGGGGCCTTCGAGGGCTGGATGCCCCGGTCCGGGCCGAACCAGGTGAGGTACGGGAGCTTCAGCCCCACGCTGAGGAAGGTGCCCACGGAAGCGAGGAGCATCAGCACCACGGCGGCCGTGCGGTGGGTCTCGGCGGCTGCGGCCACGACGGCCGACTTGCTGATGAACCCGTTGAACAGAGGGACCCCCGAGATCGAGAACGCCGCCACCATGTAAAGGATCAGGACGGCCGGCGCACGGCGGGCGAAGCCCCCCAGGTCCGCCATGTGGGTGCGCCCCGTGGTCTGGAGGACGGCCCCGGCCCCCATGAAGAGGAGCGCCTTGTACAGGATGTGGCTGTAGGCGTGGGCGGCGGCGCCGTTGATCCCGAGCTCGGTGCCGATCCCCACTCCCGCCACCATGTAGCCCACCTGGCTGACGATGTGGTACGCGAGCACCTCGCGGATGTCGTTGGCCAGGATGGCGTAGGTGACCCCGTAGAGGGTCATCATGACGCCCAGGGGCACCAGGATCTCCCACCCCGGGAAGAGGAGCGCCAGCACCAGCACCGCCGTCTTGGTGGTGAAGGCGCTCAGGAAAACGGCCCCCGTGGCCGTGGCCTTGGGGTAGCTGTCCGGGAGCCAGGCGTGGAGGGGGGGCAGGGCCACGTTCACCGCCACGCCGGCCAGGGCCAGCCACGCCGCGAGGGACTCCCCCGGGGCGAAGGCCCTCAAGGCCAGGGAACCCGCGTCATGATCGCCCTCCGCAACCTCTCCATCGTCAGCCTCGTCCTCACCTACGGCCTGATCATCCTGGGCGGCTGGGTGCGCGCCACCAATTCCGGGCTGTCCTGCCCCGACTGGCCGACCTGCTACGGCGAATGGTGGCTCAGCCCGTCCGACTTCGCGGCCATGGGCAATGTCGGCTACACCTATTTCCAGGTCATGCTGGAATGGGTCCACCGCCTGGTCGCCGGCGTCTTTCTCGGCCCGTTGATCCTGGCGATGGCGATCATCGCGTTCTTCCGCCGCCACCTCGACCGCGGCGGCCGGCATCTG
>CAZYJP010000551.1:0-1703 GCA_964647795.1 uncultured Thermodesulfobacteriota bacterium | reverse complement strand
CGCGGTAGACGCTGGGACTCCTCGCACGCTGAAGCCCTGATCGCCCTCGCCGCCTTGGCCCTCGCCGCTTGCGGGGGGCCCCGCCGGCTCGTGGAGGTTCCCCCCCACCAGCCCGAGGTTCGGATCACCTCGACCAACTTCTCCTTCGATCCGGCCCAGATCGTGGCCCGCGCCGGGGAGACCCTCGTGCTCCAGATCCACAACGCCTCCAGGTCTGCCCACAACTTCACGGTCGCCGACCCCGCCGGGACTGTGTTGCGCTCGGTGGAGCTCGACCCCGGAAAGGCCGTCCGGGTGGAACTGCCCTTGCCGACTGCAGGCGTGTACCCCTTCCACTGCGCGAAGACCCTTCACCCCACCCTGGGGATGACCGGCCGCATCGAGGCGCGCTGAAACCCGCCCCCCGGAGGAGGAAGCCGTGCGCGTGATCCGGTTCGTGGACCCCGAAGGGAATACCCGGTTCGGGGTGCCCGAGAGCGGGGCGCGGGCGGAGGTGCTCGAGGGGGGTCTTTTCACGGGTCTCACCCGGAGCGGGGTCCGAGCGGAAGTCCGGCGCCTCCGCGCCCCGCTGGAGCCCGTCAACATCTTCTGCGTGGGGCTCAACTACCGTGCTCACGCGGCCGAGACGGGAGCCGCCATCCCCTCCGACCCCGTCCTCTTCATGAAGCCGACGACGACGGCGATCGGCCCGGGCGATGCGATTCCTCTGCCCGCCTGCAGCCGCGGGCCCGAGGTCGACTACGAGTGCGAGCTCGCCGTGGTCATCGGGAAGGCCGGTCGGGACATCCCCGAGGAGGAGGCCTTGGGGCACGTCCTCGGCTACACCGCAGCGAACGACGTCTCGGCCCGGCGGTGGCAGAAACACAGCGGCGGGCAGTGGGTGCGGGGCAAGAGTTTCGACGGGTTCTGCCCCTTGGGCCCGGTTCTGCTCACCCGGGAGGACGTCCCGGACCCGCAACGGCTGCGCCTGCGCACCGTGCTCAATGGTCGGGTGATGCAGGAGAGCAGCACCGCCGACATGATCTTTTCCGTGGCTCGGCTCGTGAGCTTCATCAGCCAGGACACGACGCTTTTGCCCGGAACCGTGATCCTAACAGGTACCCCGCCCGGGGTGGGCTTCGCCCGCACGCCCCCGGTGTTCCTCCAGGCCGGGGATGAGGTCACCGTGGAGGTGGAGGGGATCGGGGCCCTGACCAACCCGGTGCGCTGAGCTCAAGGACTGCCGCCCCCGGGTCGATAGGGATCCGCGGCTTCTGCCACCACCGTCCCCTGCGGGGGGCGGGTCGTTCCGGGAGAGAGCATGGGCGAGCAGCGCAGGTTCCCGCGCCAAGACACCCTCAACATCCTCCACTTCCTGCTCCTCGGTCCCGGTGCGCCCTTTTCCACCCGGGGCATGGGCCGCACCCTGAATGCGAGCGAGGAAGGGTTGCTCCTGGAGGTGTACGCACCTCTGGATGTGGGTCAGGAGCTCCTGGTGACCGTGGGACTCGCGGAGGAGCTGGCGGACCTGCGGGGGCGGGTCGTCCACGCGATGCCGGCCGGGGACGCCTGCCTCCACGTCGGCATCGAGTTCCTCGAGCTGGACGACAGCAGTCGGGCCATCCTGGCGAACTATCTCCGGGCCTTTCGGGACGCCCCGGCCTGAGGGCCCTCCTCCAAGCCCCCCGAACTCCCCTCGCGCCGTTCCCTCGGGCCGTCTCTGG
>CAZYJP010000550.1:346-1704 GCA_964647795.1 uncultured Thermodesulfobacteriota bacterium | reverse complement strand
AGGGCGTGGAAGCACCTGAGCCGGAAGGAGGAGGCGAGCCTGGAGAAGGTGAACTTCCGGAGGCGGCGGCTGTCGGTGTTTCCGGACGAGTCGGGGGCGTACGTGGTGCGGGGGGTGGTGACGGCCGAGGTCGGCGCCCTCCTGATGCGGGCGGTGGAGGCGGCGAGCGACGCCCTGTTCTCGGCGGAGGCGAAGGACGAGACGACGCCGGAGCAGCGGCGGGCCGATGCGCTGGGGCTTCTGGCGGAGCGGGCGATGGTGGCGGGGTTTGGGGGGGAGCGGGAGGACGTGAGGAAGGCTGGGGTGGCTCCGACGATGGGGCGCGAGGGCGAGCACGAGGACGGTGAAAACGTTTCAGCTGAAACGCATTTTGAGGGGGGTGCGAACAACGGTTCGCAGGGAGGGGGTGGGGAGAATGCCGAGGGCGGCGAGGTGGAGGCGGCGATCCCCGCCCCCATTTCCGGCACCCACGCCGAGCGCTACCAGGTCGTGCTCCACGTGGATCCGGCTACCCTCGCTCCCCGCGGCGAGCCCGGCCGCTCCAACCTGGAAGACGGAGTACGCGTTTCAGCTGAAACGTCTCGGCGCCTGTGCTGCGACTCCGCCCTGGTGAAGGTCCTCCGAGGCCCCGACGGCGAGGTCCTGGACGTGGGGCGCCGGACACGGACCATCCCTCCGGCGATCCGGAGAGCGCTCGAGGTCCGGGACGGGGGCTGCCGCTGGCCCGGCTGCAACCTCCGCTTCACCGCGGCCCATCACGTGGAGCACTGGGCCGAGGGCGGCGAGACCCGGCTCGGCAACCTGCTCCTCCTCTGCGCGTTCCATCACCGCAAGGTCCACGAGGGCGGCTGGCGGGCGCTCTACAACGCCAAGGACGACACGGCGCTCTTCTTCGGGCCGAAGGGGGTGCTTCGGTACACCCGGAGGGGGGTCGAGCGCATCGCCTCCGGCTCCGCCAATCGCCTCATCGAGGACAACCGCGCCCGGGGTGTCACCCCCGACGGCTGGACCCCCACCGCCCGCTTCCACGCCTGGGGCCTCGACTCCATGGACCTGGAGCTCCGGGCGTGGGAGGCCCTGGACAGGGAACCACTGGACAGGGAACCTCTGGACCCGGAACGACCGGACCGAGGATCGCGGGGTCATGGCCCTCCCAATCCGCAGGACGAGGAAGAGCGGTGATCGGGTGAGGCCGGGGGGATCGGGCCGTCCCGGGACGGCCCATCGGCTTTGGACAACGGTTCGGCGGGCCGCCAGACACGTGCCGCAGGCGAGGTGGTGCGGGCGGGATCGCTCGACGCCCTCAGACTGCAACCAGGACCCCAAAACCGTTATCTTTCAGGGCTACACATTACACG
>CAZYJP010000550.1:0-336 GCA_964647795.1 uncultured Thermodesulfobacteriota bacterium | reverse complement strand
GCCAAGTGGCCCGATCGGGAGCGGGCAGGCCGCCCCCGGAAAGCATTTGACCGCCCCTCGAAGGGGCTCGAGATATGAAGCTTCGCAACGTCGCCATCATCGCCCACGTGGACCACGGGAAGACCACCCTTGTGGACCAGATGCTCCGTCAGGCCGGGGTCTTCCGGGAGGGTCAGGCGGTCCAGGAGCGGGTCATGGACTCGAACCCCCTGGAGCGGGAGCGGGGAATCACGATCCTCTCCAAGAACACCGCCGTGCACTGGGGCGACGTGAAGATCGACATCGTGGACACCCCGGGCCACGCCGACTTCGGGGGCGAGGTCGAGCGCATCCTCC
>CAZYJP010000549.1:0-1706 GCA_964647795.1 uncultured Thermodesulfobacteriota bacterium | reverse complement strand
CCTTCTGCTTCTCGAGGAGCTTGCGCTTGCGGGTGATGTCGCCGCCGTAGCACTTGGCGGTCACGTCCTTGCGCACCGCCTGGATGTTCGTGCGGGCAATGATCGAACCGCCGACGGCACCCTGGATGGGGATCTTGAACTGGTGGCGCGGGATCATCTCGGCGAGCTTCTCGCAGTAGTGGAGTGCGCGGGGCCGGGACTTGTCCCGGTGCACCAGGTAGGAGAGGGCGTCGACCTTCTCGCCGTTGACCAGGATGTCCACCTTGACGATGTCGCTCTGGCGGTAGTCGAGCTCTTCCCAGTCGTAGGACCCGTAGCCCCGGGTCACGGTCTTGAGGCGGTCGTGAAAGTCGAAGAGCACCTCAGCCAGCGGCATCTCGCTCACGACCTCGACCCGCCCCACCGCCAGGTAGCTCACCGTGAGGTTCGACGCCCGGTACTCGCGGCACAGGTCCATCACCGTGCCCATGTACTTCTCGGGGCACAGGATCGTGGCGCGGATGAAGGGCTCCTCCACGGACCGGATCTTGACGGGGTCGGGCCAGTAGGTCGGGTTGTCCACCTCGACGAGCTTCCCGTCGGTCAAGGTGACCTTGAAGAGCACCGAGGGCGCCGAGAGGATGAGCGACATCCCGAACTCCCGGGTCAGCCGCTCCTGGACCACGTCCAAGTGCAGGAGGCCCAGGAACCCGCACCGGAACCCGTAGCCCAGCGCGGCTGAGGAGTCCTTCTGGTACACGAGGGCGGCGTCGTTGAGGGAGAACTTCTCCAGGGCCCGGGTGAGGTCCTCGTACTCGTCGGTCGACACCGGGTACATGGAGGAGAACACCACGGGCTTCGCCGGACGGTACCCGGGGATCGGCTCGGCCGTCGGTCGCGCCGCGTCGGTGATCGTGTCGCCGATCTCCACGTCCCGGATCGTCTTGATGCCCGCAATCACGTACCCCACCGACCCGGCGGAGAGCTCGCCCGTCTTGACCCTGCCGAGGCGCAGGAGCCCCACCTCTTCGACTTCGTGCTCCTTGTCCGTGTGCATGAACCGGATCCGCTGACCCGGCCGCAAGGCCCCGTCGACAATCCGGCACTGCAGGATGGCACCCCGGTACGGATCGTAGAAGGCGTCGAAGATCAGGGCCTTGAGCGGCGCCTCGGGGTCGCCCTTCGGGGGCGGCAGGTGGGCCACCACCCCCTCGAGCACCTCTTCGATGCCGAGGCCCTTCTTGGCCGAGATCGGGATCGCCTCGAAGGGGTCGAGCCCCAGATCCGCGTCGATTTCCTCCCGGGCGCCCTCCACGTCCGCGGCGGGGAGGTCGATCTTGTTGATCACGGGCAGGAGCCGAAGGTCGTACTCCAGGGCAAGGTACAGGTTGGCCACGGTCTGGGCCTCGACTCCCTGGGTGGCGTCGACCACGAGGAGCGCCCCCTCGCAGGCCATCAGGGAGCGGCGCACCTCGTGGGAAAAATCCACGTGCCCGGGGGTGTCGATGAGATTGAGGACGTAGGGCCGGCCGTCCCGGGCCGTGTACCGAAGGGTGATGGTGTTGCTCTTGATCGTGATGCCCCGCTCCCGCTCGATGTCCATGCTGTCCAGGAGCTGGTCGTGGAACTCCCGATCGGACACCCCCCCGCAGGCCTGGATCAGCCGATCCGCCAAGGTCGACTTGCCGTGGTCGATGTGCGCGATGATGCAAAAGTTTCTAATTTCT
>CAZYJP010000548.1:0-1708 GCA_964647795.1 uncultured Thermodesulfobacteriota bacterium | reverse complement strand
GCCCGATCAACGCGCCGACCTCCTCCGCCGTGAGGGGACGTGGGAGGTGAGTCTCACCCGGGACCGGGACGTGACTCTCTCTCTGGAAGAGCGCACCGCCATCGCCAACGCTTTCGGCGCGGACCTGTTCCTGTCGATCCACGCCAATGCCAGTCCCAACCGCAAGGCACGGGGAATCGAGACCTACTACCTGGCCCCTGCCTCCGACCGTGCAGCCCGGCGCCTGGCAGCCCTGGAGAATGCCGGGGCCGAGGAGGGGGCTGCCGAGATGGAGCACATTCTGGCCGATGTGGTGCTACACTCGAAGACGAGGGACTCGCGACGGCTGGCCGAAACGGTGCAGGGGGCGCTGATATCCCACCTCTCCAGCACCCACAAGGGGACTCGGGATCTCGGGGTCAAGCGGGGGCCGTTCTACGTTCTCGCGGGGGCCTTCATGCCGTCGATCCTGGTGGAAGTGGCCTTCCTCAGTCACCCGGAGGAGGCGCGCTGGCTCAGGGACGAGGGCTTTCGGAGGCGAACGGCCGCCGCGCTCGCCCAGGGGATCGGGATCTTCGCCGAGGGTAGCTGAAAGGGACACCGGCGGTACCCCACCCGGCGGCCCTGCCCGCAGGCCCTTCACTTCAGTCGCATCACGTCTGGTTCCTCGCAATGCCGGCACTGTTCCCGCGTCGACCGAAGGGAAGCCCGAGACGGATGTCCGCCGCAACCTGTGAAGACTTGGTACGGGGCGCAGCCGGCGCCCCGAGACCGTGGCCGCCCCTGGCAGAGGCCCTGGGGGAAAGGACGCCCCGCGCCGAGCGCGTGCGGGGATTCGTGGACGCCGCAAGGCACCACGTCCGAGCCGTCCACGAGGCCGGGGCTCCCGGCGTTTCGGTGGTGGACCTGTGGACGCGGCTGGTGGATCACACGGTGATGGCTCTCTTCCGCGTCCTGGCGCGAGAGCACGGTCTGGACGGCCAGCCCTTGGCCCTTCTGGCGCTCGGCGGGTACGGAAGGGAGGAACTATCTCCTCACTCCGACCTCGATCTCCTTGTGCTCCGGCGGGACGGGCTGGATCCGGGCCCGTTCGTGGAGGGCTTGCTCTATCCCCTGTGGGACGCAGGGCTCGACGTCCAGGCAGTGGCCCGAACCCTGGAGGAGAATATCGAGGTATCCCGAGGGGATAGCCGGAGTCGTTCGAGTCTTTTGGAGGCGCGGTTCCTTGCCGGCGATCCGGTGCTGTCCGCCGCCTACCAACGCCAGGTGGTCGAAGGGGAGATCTTCGCCCGGGAGGTGCGCGCCTTCGTGGAGGCCAAGCTCGCCGAGATGGAGTCGCGCCACCGCCGCTACGGGAGCACGGTCTACCTGGTGGAGCCCAACGTGAAGGAGGGGGAGGGGGGGCTCCGGGATATCCAGACCGCCCTATGGATCGCGAAGGTCAGGTTCAAGGTGCGCTCGGCGGCCGAGCTCCTGCACAAGGGGGTGGTCCCCCCGGGCGAGATCGAGGCGCTCTCCCTTTCCCGGGATTTCCTCCTGCGGGTGCGCAACCATCTGCACTTCCTGGCGGGCCGCCGGGAGGACCGCCTGACCTGCGAGCTCCAGGATGTCACCGCCCCGTTCTTCGGCTATCGGGAGTCCGAGGGGATCCCGGGCGTAGAACGGTTTCTCCAGACCTTCTATGCCTCTGCCAACGGGGTGGGGCATTTCACCCGCGCCGTGATCCGCC
>CAZYJP010000547.1:0-1709 GCA_964647795.1 uncultured Thermodesulfobacteriota bacterium | reverse complement strand
TCCAGCGTGAGGTGGGCGTGGGTGTCGACGATCACGCCCGCTCGATTCTCGGAAAGAGGCTCTCCCCACGCTCGGTCCGGGCGCCAGCGGACAGTCCGCCCCATTCCCGGAGCTCGGCGAGACGCCCTTCGTCGGCAGGCCGTCCCACGCCCAGGCGCCGCCACACCTCCCGGCCGGTCCGCGGCAGGAAGGGGAAGACCAGGAGGCCCACGGCCCGCAGCGCCTCGCACGCGTTGTAAAGCACCTGGTCGAGCCGCCCGGCCCGCCCCGGGTCCTTCGCCAGCGTCCAGGGTGCGGTGGCGTCCACGTACCGGTTCACCAGGCCCACATAGCCCCACACCGCAGTCAGGGCCTTGTGGAAGCCCAGCTCGCCCATGGCCTGGTCCACCGCACCGACGACCTCGGCGAGCTTGCCCCGGAGCTCTTCGTCCAGCACCTCGTCCCCGAAGGAGCTCACCCGGGGCACGACCCCCTGACGGTACTTGTCCAGCATGGCGAGGACCCGGGAGACGAGGTTTCCCAAGTCGTTGGCGAGGTCGGCGTTGATCCGGTGGACCAGGGCCTCTCGGCTGAAATCGCCGTCCAGGCCGAAGGGGACCTCCCGCAACAGGAAGTATCGGAAGGCGTCGACCCCGTATTCCTCCGCCATCGCCGCCGGGTCCACCACGTTGCCCAGGCTCTTGGACATCTTCTTGCCCTCCACGGTCCACCACCCGTGGGCGAAGACCTGCTTGGGCACGGGAAGGCCCGCACTCATCAGGAACGTGGGCCAGTACACCGCGTGAAAGCGTAGGATATCCTTTCCGATCACGTGAGCATCCGCCGGCCAGAAGGTCGCGAAGTCGCCCCCCTCGGAGGGGAACCCTACGCCGGTGATGTAGTTGGTCAGCGCGTCGAACCACACGTAGATGACGTGCTTGGGGTCGCCCGGCACGGGGATGCCCCAGGAAAAGCTCGTGCGGGAGATGGAGAGGTCCCTGAGACCCTCCTTCACGAAGGAGACGATCTCGTTTCGCCGGCTCACGGGCTGGATGAAGTCCGGGTGCTCGGCGATGTGGTCGAGGAGCGCATCCTGGTACTTGGACATGCGGAAGAAGTAACTGGGCTCCTTGAGGCGCTCCGTGGGGCGGTTGCAGTCGGGGCAGTTGCCCTCCATCAGCTGGCTCTCGGTCCAGAAGGTCTCGCAGGGAGTGCAGTACCAGTCCTCGTACTCTCCCAGGTAGGCGTCCCCTGCCGCCTGGACCCGGCGGAAAAGCTCCTGCACCGAGCGCCGGTGGTCCTCCTCGGTTGTCCGAACGAAGCGGGTGTGGGATATCTCCAGGATCTCCCAGAGTTTCTGGAACCTCGTAACGACCCGATCCGCCAGGTCGATGGGCCTCTCGCCCCGCTCCGCCGCGGCCTTCTCGACCTTCTGGCCGTGTTCGTCGGTCCCGGTGAGGAAGAACACCCGATATCCTGCCGCCCGCTTGTACCGTGCCAGGGCATCACATGCCACGGTGGTGTACGCATGGCCGATGTGGGGGACGTCGTTGACGTAGTAGATGGGGGTGCTGACATAGAAGGTCTCAGCCATCGTTGTTCCTCTCGGCAGAGGGGGGTCCCTTCCGCTTCCTCCGGCTCCGGCGACGGCGGGAACCCGAAGAGCGGTCCTCGCCCTGGCCTTGGCCCGCCGTGGCGTCACCTGGGGCGTCCCGTGGGGTGACCTCCGG
>CAZYJP010000546.1:0-1714 GCA_964647795.1 uncultured Thermodesulfobacteriota bacterium | reverse complement strand
GAACACCAGTTCATCGACGCCGTGGTGGACGAGGAGGGCGGCAACAAGGCCGCCGCCGCCCGCCGCCTCGGGGTAGCCCGAGAGACCCTCTGGAAGAAATCCCACACCTGAAGCGTTGCCGAAAGGCAACGCCCCTCTCTCGCAGGAAGTGCGCCCAACGGGCTGTTCCCGCAGTCCAGCGACCGTTGCCCCATGGCAACGCTTTCCCACCCGGACCGCTCCCGGAACCCGCCCCGGTGGATGCGATCGCCCGGCATCCTTCTTGCTCCTCACCTCCTGGCCTCGCGCGCGAACTGGTCGGCGCCGCCTTCCCCCGGGGAAGCGAGCGGTACCTGAGAGGCCGACGCGAGCCGCGACCGATCGGAGCCCACTCACGAACGAGGAGGTGGAGATGCGAATCCGGAGAAGAGAGTTTCTGAAGGCCGGAGCAGCGGCCGGAGCCGCGGTGGCCGCAGGGGTCCCCCCCCTCAACGCGCTGGCTCAGGTCGGTGGCCGCAGGTTCACCGGGGAAGTGCCGGGAAAGTGGGTGCCCACGACGTGTCAGGGCTGTACGGCCTGGTGCCCGATCCAGATCTTCGTGCAGAACGGCCGCGCGGTGAAGGTCCGGGGGAATGTGCTCAGCAAGGCCAACAACGGCTTCTGCTGTGTCCGGGGTCACCTGATCCTGCAGCAGATCTACGACCCGGACCGGATCAAGGTGCCCATGAAGCGCACCAACCCGGAGAAGGGCCGGGGGGTGGACCCGAAGTTCGTCCCGATCTCCTGGGACGAGGCCATGGACACCATCGCCGACAGGATCGTGGAGCTTCGCAGCAGCGGAGAGCCCCACAAGTTTCTGCTCACCCGGGGCCGCTACACCGACCACAACGCGATCCTCTATGACGCCGTTCCGAAGATCATTGGTTCTCCCAACAACATCTCCCACAGTGCCCTTTGTGCAGAAGTCGAAAAGATGGGGCGGTTCTATACCGAGGGTTTCTGGGGGTACGGGGATTACGACCTCGCAAACACGAAGTATCTCCTCGTGTGGGGGTGCGATCCCGTTTCCTCCAACCGCCAAGTCCCAAACTCGGTCCACAAGCTCTACAGAGTCCTCGAGCAGGCCACGGTGGCCGTGGTGGACCCGCGCATGAACAACACCGCCTCCAAGGCCCAGGAGTGGCTCCCCATCAAGCCCGGGGAGGACGGCGCCCTGGCCACGGCCTTTGCCCACGTGCTCCTCACCGAGGGGCTCTGGCACAAGGAGTTCGTCGGCGACTTCGCGGACGGCGTGAACCGCTTCAAGGCCGGCGTGACCACAGACGAGGCTGCCTTCCAGGAGGTCCACACCCACGGCCTGATCAAGTGGTGGAACCTGGAGCTCAAGGACCGCACCCCGGAGTGGGCCGAGCAGGTGACCGGCATTCCGAAGGCACAGATCCTCCGGGTGGCCCGCGGTATGGGCCAGGCGGCGCCCCGGGTCGCCGTGTGGTACGGCCCCAACATGCAGCCGCGGGGCACGTACTCGGCCCTCACGATGCACGCGCTGAGCGGGCTCTTGGGGGCGGTGGATAACGAGGGGGGAGTATTCACCCAGCCGAGTGTCCCCAGCGGGAGCTACCCCAAGTTCGATGCCTACCAGGACGAGATCGCCAAGGCGGGGGTCAAGAACAAGAAGATCGACCAGCGCGGCACCAAGAACCTGCCCGCCATGGCCAGCGGCAAGCCCGGCAGC
>CAZYJP010000545.1:0-1725 GCA_964647795.1 uncultured Thermodesulfobacteriota bacterium | reverse complement strand
CTCGAGAGCGAGCTCTGCTTTCTGGGGCTCGTCGGCATCGTCGACCCCCCGAGGCCGGAGGCCATCGAGGCCATCCGACTCTGCCGACAGGCCGGGATCCGCGTGAAGATGATCACCGGCGACCACGCGGGCACCGCCTGTGCCATCGGGCGCGAGATGGGCATCGGCGACGGGAAGAGCGCCGTGACCGGCGCCGAGCTCGAGGCGGCCTCGGACGAGCAGTTGCGCGTGCTCGTGCAGGAGAGCGACATCTTCGCCCGCACGAGCCCGGAGCACAAATTGAGGCTCGTGAAGGCGCTCCAGGCCAACGGCGAGGTCGTGGCCATGACCGGTGACGGCGTCAACGACGCCCCCGCGCTCAAGCGGGCCGATGTGGGCGTGTCCATGGGCATCAAGGGCACCGAAGCGACCAAGGCGGCGGCCGACATCGTGCTGGCCGACGACAACTTCGCGACCATCGAACGGGCCGTGGAGGAGGGCCGGACGATCTACGACAACCTCCGAAAGGCCATCCTCTTCATCCTGCCAACCAACGGGGCCGAGGCGTTCGTCATCTTCGTAGCGGTGGCCTTCGGTCTGGTGCTGCCCCTGACCCCCGTGCAGATCTTGTGGGTCAACATGGTCACCGCGGTCACCCTGGCATTGGCGCTGTCCTTCGAGCCGTCGGAACCGGGGGTGATGAAGCGGCCCCCGCGTAAGCCGGGGGAACCGATCCTGGGGCGTTACTCCCTGTGGCGTATCGGGTTCGTCTCGGTGCTCATGGGCGGGGCGACGATTTCCGTGTTCATCGTGGAGAAAGGCCTCGGGATGCCGGTAGAATTGGCTCGCACCGTGACGGTGAACACTCTCGTCTTCGGAGAGATTTTCTACCTCTTCAACAGCCGCTTCCTCCGGGAGTCGAGCCTTCGGGTCGGGCTTCTGTTCGGCAACCGCGCGGTCTGGGTCGCGGTCGGCGTCCTCCTGGTGCTGCAGTTGGGATTCGTCTACGCCCCGTTCATGAACCTCTGGTTCGGCTCCGGCCCGCTCGAGATGCGGCACTGGTTCGTTCCCTTGGGCATCGGGCTGGGGATATTCCTCGCTGTCGAGGCCGAAAAGGCCGTCTTCCGAAAGCTGTGGCCGGTGCAGAGAGCGGGAGGGCAGTCCCGGACCTCCCGGCACTGAGCAGACCTGTGTCGGTTCGAGGAGAACCGGCGGGCAGGAAGGCCCTCGGCATCGTGGGAAGCTGCCGCGAGGAGGGCGCCGTCACCCGCTGGGAGGCGCGTATCGCTCCCGGTACTTCTTCACCTCCACCTTCCTTGCCGTGTTCTCCGAGCTCATGTAGCGAACCGTCCCGAAGATGGGCCGGTTCGGGCCCCAAGGGCGGTCGTAGCGGCCCAAGCACCAGGCGATGCCGTTCAGGGAGTTGGGGTCGCGGCCGTCGAGAGCGTACCGGTCGTTGAGGTGGAGCAGGGCGGCCCATGCCTCCCGGGGGCGCGGGGTCCACTCCAGGATCTTCTTGCCCCAGAGCATGCGCAGGTAGTTGTGGAGGCGACCCTCCCGGAGGAGCTGGGTCTGGGCCGCGTTCCAGAGGGGGTCGTGGGTGGCGGCGGCCTCGAGCGCGTCCCGGGAGTAGCGGTAGGGGCGACGGTCGGCGATGTGGCGCTCCAGGGTGGCCCGGGCCCAAGGGGGGAGGCTCTCGTAACGGTCCCATGCCTGCCCCAGGGCGCACCCGTTGAAACCGAGCTC
>CAZYJP010000544.1:0-1728 GCA_964647795.1 uncultured Thermodesulfobacteriota bacterium | reverse complement strand
TCCAGACAGAGAAAACTTTACGCCTTCCACCGCCCGGGAGTCAACTAGATTCTTCCGGCAGATTCTTCTTCGCGGTCCGTCCTTTGCCTGCGCCCGAGTCTCGGTGTACCTTGGCAAGCGCCTGTCCCGCGGCCCGCCGGGGCACAAAGACCTTGACCGACCCTCGGCTTGCCGCTATAAAGACCCCCTCACGGGCGATTAGCTCAGCGGAAGAGCACTGGCCTCACATGCCAGGGGTCGCAGGTTCGATCCCTGCATCGCCCACCAGAAGAGGAGAGGGACCTGGGACTGCACCCGGGTCCCTTTTTTGGTTCTTCCCGGGGACTCTCCCTGGGGCGCTTCCCCTTCCGACCCGGAGCCGTCATGCGCGCAGCCGTTCTGGCCCTCGCCCTCCTGCTCCCCGCCTGTGCCGTGGTCCGGCTTCCCCTGGGGGCGCCGGAGCCGCCCCGGGAGGTGACGGTGCTGGGTGAGGGCGCCGGGAAGGTCCTGCTGGTGGACGTCTCGGGGATGCTCTCCTTCCGGAAGCCCTGGTCCCCGCCCGGCTTCCCGGAGGGGGAGAACCTCCCGGCCCGGGTGCGGGCCGAACTGGAACGTGCCCGCAAGGATCCCCAGGTGAAGGCGCTCCTGGTCCGGATCGATTCCCCCGGCGGCACCGTCACCGCGAGCGACGTGCTCGCACACGAGCTCCGCGCCTTTCGGGAGGAGAGGGGTGTGCCGGTGGTGGCGATGATCCTCGAGAAGGGGCTTTCGGGCGGTTACTACACCGCGCTGGCCGCCGACGAGATCGTGGCACTGCCCACAGCCCTGGTGGGGAGCGTCGGCGTCTTCGTGGCCAAGTTCGACGCGTCGGGGCTGCTGGATCGATGGGGCGTGCGGAGCGAGGTCACGAAGTCCGGGGAGCAGAAGGACCTTCTCAGCCCCCTGCGGCCCCTCGCCCCGGACGAACAGGAGACCCTCCAGGGGATCGTGGACGAGTTCCAGGATCGTTTCCTGGAGGCGCTCCGATCGGCCCGCCCCGGTGTCCGAGACGCGGATCTGGACGTCATCGCCACCGGCGCACCGTTCACCGCCCTGCGGGCTCGAGAGCTCCAGATGATCGACCGCGTGGGGTATCTGGAGGACGCCTTCCATGCGGCCCTCGGCCTGGCGGGATTGGAGGACGGCCGTCTCATCGCGTACCGCCGCGGTTCCTCGGCCAGGGCGAATCCCTATTCCTTGGGCTCACTGGTTGCAGGCCTCGAGGCCGGGCCGCTGCTTCTCGACCCGGCATGGGTGGAGGAGTTCTTCCAGGGGGAACTGCGGTACTGAGGTCCGGTTCGGCCACCCGGAGTCGGCCTGAAGCCCCGGCCCCGGTCAGCGCGGCGGCGACGGGAGCCAGTCGGCCAGCGGCGGCTGGCAGGCGATCCGCACGAGGACTGCGAGGAGAGGGCGGCGCTTTTCCCCCCAGAGTCAAGGCCCGGCGGTTGGAGCCTCGGGGAGCTCGAGGGCAAAGGTGCTTCCCTCCGGGCCGGATGCCGCGAGCTCGAGGGTGCCGCCCATCCGCGCCAGGGCCCGGCGGGCCAGGGATAGCCCCAGACCTACGCCGGTGGCGGTGCGGGTGTCGCCGGAGGCCACCTGGTGGAAGGGTTCGAAGATCCTCTCCCGGTGCTCCGGTGGGACGCCCGGCCCGGTGTCGGAGACCTCCACGCGCACGCCGCCGGCGACCCGGTTCGCAGAGAGGACGATCCC
>CAZYJP010000543.1:0-1733 GCA_964647795.1 uncultured Thermodesulfobacteriota bacterium | reverse complement strand
CAGGCTTTCGCCCATTGCGCAAAATTCCCCACTGCTGCCTCCCGTAGGAGTCTGGTCCGTGTCTCAGTACCAGTGTGGCTGATCATCCTCTCAGACCAGCTACCGATCGTCGCCTTGGTGAGCCGTTACCTCACCAACTAGCTAATCGGCCGCGGGCCCCTCCCCAGGCGGCCGAAGCCTTTGACCCCAGCTCCGCAAAGCCGTGGTCTTATGCGGTATTAGCCACCCTTTCGAGTGGTTATCCCGCACCCAGGGGCAGGTTGCCCACGTGTTACTCACCCGTCTGCCGCTCTACTCGCCCCCCGAAGGGGACTTTCGCGCTCGACTTGCATGTGTTAAGCACGCCGCCAGCGTTCGTTCTGAGCCAGGATCAAACTCTCCAATTGAACCCTTGGAGCGCCGTTCGATCCCGTCGTACGCGGTCGCACGACCTTGTCGTGCCTGCCTCTTCGCTATTCGGTTTTCAAAGATCCACCCCGAACCGGGCACCCCCGGCTCCCTGGGGACAAGCGCTCACTCTACCCAACCCCCCCAACCCCTGTCAACCCCCTTTCGCCGCCACCCCCCGATCCCCGCCCCCCCCGCCGAAAAGGAAGGCAGCTTATACCCTGCGCCCGGGGGACCTGTCAATGGGGCTATTGCGAGATCCGTCAGGGCTCGAGATCATCAAGAGAGCCCGTTCCGGACGCCTGCCCTCAGCCGCCGCCCCCCAGATACGCACTCTGGACCCTCGGGTCGGCCAGGAGATCCTCCGCGGCCCCCTCCAGCGCCACCCGGCCCACCTCGAGCACATATCCCCGGTGGGCCAGCTTGAGGGCGGCCCGGGCGTTCTGCTCCACCAGGACCACCGTCACCCCCGCCTCGTTGATCTGCCGTATGGTTCGAAAGATCGCCTTCACCAGGAGCGGGGCGAGCCCCAGGCTCGGCTCGTCGAGCAGCAGCACTTTGGGGCCCGCCATCAGCGCCCTGCCGATGGCCAACATCTGCTGTTCGCCGCCGCTCAGGGTTCCGGCGAGCTGGCCGTGGCGCTCGGACAGGACCGGGAAGAGCTCGTGGATCCAGGCCCGCGTCTCCCGCACGCGGGCCGTGTCGCGGCAGGTGTAGGCGCCCAGGTTGAGATTTTCCTGCACCGTCAGGGTGCCGAAGATCCGTCGCCCCTCGGGAACCTGGGCCACCCCCTCCTCCACGACCCGATGGGCCCGGAGCTTGTGGAGCCAGGCCGGTCCCAGGCGAATCGTCCCCGCCGAGGGCCGAACCAGGCCGCTCACCGCCATGAGGGTGGTGGTCTTCCCCGCGCCGTTGGCCCCCAGGATGGTGACGATCTCACCCTGGTGCACTTGGAGGCTGACGCCGTGGAGCACCTCGACACTCCCGTACCGGACGCGCAGGCCGGAAATCTCGAGCAGGGGGGGCGCCATCAGTCCGTTCCCAGGTAGGCCTCGACCACCCGGGGATCGGCCTTGATCTCTTCCGGCGGCCCCTCGGCGATCTTGGACCCGTATTCCAGCACCACCAGTTTCTCGCAGGCCCGCATCACCAGACTCATGTCGTGCTCGATCAGGAAGACCGTGATCCCCCGCTCCTGGAGCCGCCGGATGAGGCCGAGAAGGCTCTCGGTCTCGAGCTCGTTCATGCCGCCGGCCGGCTCGTCCAGGACCAGGAGCCTGGGTTGCGTGGCGAGGGCCCGCGCCACCTCGAGGAGCCGCTGGCTACCGTAGGAGAGATTGCCCGCG
>CAZYJP010000542.1:0-1733 GCA_964647795.1 uncultured Thermodesulfobacteriota bacterium | reverse complement strand
CGCCCATGTCGTCGGCCGCGCCCAGGTAGATCCCTGCCCCCGCGGCCACCAGCCCTCCCAGCGCTGCAGCCACGGGCAGCCCGTGGCCCCGCCAATCCACCCACAGGGACGGAACTCCGACGACCAGGGCCATGGCGGCGGACGCAGCCCCCATGCGCAGGAACGAGCCGGAGAGCCTCCGATAGGGGAGCGGACCGGCCCGGCCCTGCAGGTGCCAGAGAAGGTAGGCCAGGTTGAAGGCATTGGAGAGGGCGCTGGCGAGGGCAAGGCCGGCGTGGCGCATGGGCCCCATCAGGAGGAGGCTCGCGGCCACGTTCAGGAGGAGTGCCCAGAAGGCGGCCCGCACCGGGGTGCGCATGTCGTTGAGGGCGTAGTAGGCCGGCACCACGACCTTCACCCCGGCCACGGGAATCAGCGCCAGCGCATAGAACGCCAGGGCCTGGGCCGTGGCCCGGGTCATCTCGGGGGTGAACGACCCCCGCTCCAGGAGGACTGCCAGGATCGGCTGGGCAAGCACCAGGAGCCCCGCCGCCGCCGGCACCACGATGAACCCCGTCAGCCGCAGGGTCTCACCCAGAGTCTCCCGGAGCCCGGGGAGGTCGTTTCGCGCCGCCAGGCGGCTCAGGCTCGGGAGGGCCGCGGTGCCTGCCGCCACCGCGAAGACCCCCAGGGGAAGTTGGAAGAGGCGCTCCGCGTAGTAGAGATACGACACGCTGCCGTCCGGGAGCCACGTGGCGATCAGGGTCGAGATGAAGATGTTCACCTGGTACACTCCGACCCCGAAAACCCGGGGGCCCAGGAGCTGGAGGATCCGCCGCACCGCCGCGTCCCGCCAGTTCCAGGCGAACCGGAAGACAAAGCCCCGGACCCGAAGCGACCGCCACTGGAGCCAGAGCTGGAGTGCCCCGCCCACCAGGACCCCGTAGGCCGCGCTGCGCACGGGGGGAGTGGTGAACGGGCTCAGGCCCACCACGGCAGCGATCATGGCCAGGTTGAGCACCACCGGCGCCAGGGCGGGCGAGGCGAAATCCCCCAGGGAGTTGAGCATCCCGCCGGCGAGCGCCGTGAGGCCGATGAGGCCGATGTAGGGGAAGACCACCCGGGTGAGGCTCACGGTGAGTGCGAGCTTGTCGGGCTCCTGCGTGAATCCTCCGGCCAGGACCCGCACCAGGAGCGGCGCCCCCAGCACTCCGGCGACCGAGACCGCGAGGAGGACCACCCCGAGGAGGGAGAAACAGATCCGACCGAGCTCGTCGGCCCGCCGCCGGCCCTGCGTCTCCAGCGTTTCCACGAAGACCGGGACGAAGGCCACGGTGAGGCTGCCCTCGGCAAAGAGGCTCCGGAGCATGTTGGGTAGCCGGAAGGCCACGAGGAAGGCATCCATGGCGCCGCCCGCGCCGAAGTACGAGGCGGTGACGATGTCCCGGACGAACCCCAGCACCCGGGAGAGCGCCGTGGCCCCAGAGAGCACGCCCACCGCCCGGGCGATCCGCCCGGTCTCGGTGCGGGCGGCGCTTTCCTGTGGCGTTTCGCCTTCGACCATGGGCGGGGATCCTTGTCTCTGGGCGGACGGACCGCGTAGCATACCACTGGGCCGGACTGCGCCACGAGGGAAAGCTCTTCCCAGGATCCACCGCCACGTGCCCGGGGCCGGGGAGCCCCTCCGCTCCGCCCCGCAATCCGCGGCGATTCGAAGGGGAGTCCCCGCAGCCCCCGGTACGCCGGGCTTCACC
>CAZYJP010000541.1:0-1741 GCA_964647795.1 uncultured Thermodesulfobacteriota bacterium | reverse complement strand
CCGGGCGGCGCAGCAGCGACTTGATAACCTCTTTCTCGGTGCGGCAATGTGGCGTTTTGAACAAATCATAGCATTTTTTGCCCACTACTTCGTCCGGAGTCAGCCCTGCAACTGCCGCACCCGCCGGATTCATGAAGGTAACGGTGAAATCG
Organism: uncultured Thermodesulfobacteriota bacterium; assembly: GCA_964647795.1. Taxonomy (GTDB): domain Bacteria; phylum Desulfobacterota; class Deferrisomatia; order Deferrisomatales; family JACRMM01; genus JBFLZB01. The sequence continues at coordinate 1,589 of CAZYJP010000541.1, read as the reverse complement.
GTGTCGATCGCCATGATCGGCGTTGGAATGGCATTGAGATTCTCGATCTCCTCGTTGTCTTCTCGCGCGGGCGGCCCGGGACTGGGCCGGGCTGGAACTCGGCGCGCTCGTCTTCTACGAGCTCCACGTGGGGACCTTCACCCCCGAGGGCACCTTCGACGCCGTCATCCCTCGGCTCGGTGAGCTCCGGGACCTGGGCGTCACGGCCCTGGAGCTCATGCCCGTGGCGGCCTTTCCGGGCACCCGCAACTGGGGCTACGACGGCGCCTATCCCTTTGCCGTCCAGGCCTCTTACGGGGGCCCGGAGGGCCTCAAGCGCCTCGTGGACGCCTGCCACCTCCATGGCCTCGCCGCCTTTCTGGACGTCGTCTACAACCACCTGGGCCCCGAGGGCAATTACCTGGCGGACTTCGGGCCCTACTTCACCGACCGGTACCGGACCCCCTGGGGCCAGGCGATCAACTTCGACGGTCCCGAGAGCGATGCGGTCCGGACCTACTTCGTCCAGAACGCCCTCCAGTGGCTGGAGGAGTTCCAGTTCGATGGGCTGCGGCTCGATGCGATCCATGCCATCGTCGACACCAGCGCCCGCCCCTTCCTCCAGGATCTCGCCGAGGAGGTGGAAGCGGCACAGGCACGCCTGGGCCGGCGGATCCACCTGGTGGCCGAGAGCGACCGCAACGACCCCCGGTTCGTGCGGAGGCGCGAGTTGGGGGGGCTGGGGCTGGGCGCCGAGTGGTGCGACGACTTCCACCATGGCCTGCACGCGCTCCTCACCGGCGAGTGCGGCGGGTATTACGCCGACTTCGGCGCGGTGGAGCACCTGGTGCGCGCCTACCGGGACGGGTTTGCCTACTCTGGACAGTACTCCCGGTATCGGCGCCGCCGCCATGGAGCCTCCTCGGGGGATCTGCCGGGAGAGCGGTTCGTGACCTTCGCCCAGAACCACGACCAGGTGGGCAATCGGATGCTCGGGGAACGGCTCCCCGCCCTGGTATCCTTCGAAGCGCTCAAGCTCGCGGCCGCGGCTGTCCTCTTCTCCCCCTACCTCCCGCTCCTCTTCATGGGGGAGGAGTACGGGGAGGAGACCCCCTTCCTCTACTTCGTGAGCCACGCCGACCCGGACCTCGTCCGAGCCGTCCGGGAGGGCCGCAAAGCCGAGTTCGGCACGTTCGGGTGGGCCGGGGAGCCCCCGGATCCCCAGGCTGAGGAGACCTTCGAACGCTCGAAGCTGCGCTGGGAGCTCCGGCAGGTGGACCGCCACGGGACGCTTCGGGAGTTCTACCGGGAGTGCCTGCGCCTGCGGAGGGAACTTCCGGCCCTGCGATGCCTGGACAAGAAAGACCTGCGCACCGCCGCCCCGGAGGGGCGAGAGGCGCTCTGGGTGCGCCGAGGGACCGGAGGGGAGGAGGTTCTCCTGGGCCTGAACTTCGAGGCCCGCCCGGTGACCCTTCCCGCGCCGCCGGGGCACTGGGAGAAGGTTCTGGACTCGGCCGACCCCCGCTGGGGGGGCTCAGGTGCGGCCGAGTCCGCCGCGGTGCAGGGCGAGCTCGGCCGGTTGGCTGAGCCCTACGCGCTCTTCGGCGGAC
>CAZYJP010000540.1:0-1747 GCA_964647795.1 uncultured Thermodesulfobacteriota bacterium | reverse complement strand
CATCGGTCATGGCGGGGTACTTCGGCAACCCCGAAGCCACCGCCGCGGCCCTCGCCCGGGGCTGGCTGCACACGGGGGATCTCGGCTTCCTGCTCGACGGCCGCCTCTACATCTGCGGCCGCAAGAAGGACATGGTCATCAAGGCGGGCCGGAACTACTTCGCCGAGGACCTGGAGGCCGCTGCCGTGTTCCTCCCCGGGGTGCGCCCGGGCGGGGTGGCGGTCTTCGCGGTGGAGAACGAGGCTCGGGGTACCGAGGAGGTAGTCCTCGTGGCGGAGATCCGGGAGGGGGTTGAGAGCAGAGGCCTCGCCGAGGCCCTCCAGGCCCGGGTGAGCGAGGCGACCGGGTGCCGGCCCGACCGGGTCGTGCTCGTTGCCCCCCACACCCTCGCCAAGACGTCCTCGGGAAAGATCCAGCGCTTCCAGGTCCGGGCCTGGTACCTCGATGGAAGCCTCGCTTCACGGGGAGGGGAGAGGCAGACCACGGGGATCTGGACGTACCTGAAGGCCTGGTTGGGGGACAAGTTTCGGACGAGAGGCTGACGGCGGCGGCAGGCGATGGCTGCCCCCCGGTTGGACCGGGGCGGGCCAGTTGCCCGCGGCTGGGCGGGAGGACGGTGGAGGGCAAGGGAATGGGCGAGATTCGCGTCGCTTTGGTGGGCGTCGGAAACTGTGCGGCCGCGCTGTTGCAGGGTATCGAGTACCATCGCCGCCGCCCGGGTGAGTCCGCAGGGCTCATGCACCGGGACCTGGGGGGGTACGCCCCCTGGGACCTCCGGGTCGTTGCCGCGGTCGACGTGGACGTCCGGAAAGTGGGGCGGTCCCTCGAGGAAGCTGTCCTTGCGCCCCCCAACTGCATTCGACCCATCGTTTCCGATCTCCCGCCTTCCGGGGTCACGGTCCGGATGGGGCCGGTCCTCGACGGTGTCGCGGCCCACATGGCGGACTACCCGGACGACAGTTCCTTCCGGGTCGCCCAGCAGGAACCCGAGGACGTGGCTCGGGTCCTCCGGGAGTCCCGGGCCGAGGTCCTGCTGAGCTACCTTCCGGTGGGGAGCGAGGAGGCGAGCCGCCACTACGCCCGCTGCTGTCTGGAGGCCGGGGTGTCCCTGGTCAACTGCATGCCCGCCTTCATCGTATCGGACCCCGAGTGGGGGGAGCGCTTCCGGCGGGCCGGCATCCCCTGCGTCGGGGACGACGTCAAGAGCCAGGTGGGCGCGACCGTCATCCACCGGGTCCTCGCCCGCCTCTTCGCGGAGAGGGGCGCACGCCTGGAGCGCACCTACCAGCTCAACACCGGCGGGAACACCGACTTCCTCAACATGCTCGAGAGGGGGCGGCTGGCCTCGAAGAGGGTCTCCAAGACCGAGGCGGTGCAGTCGGCCCTCCCGGAGCCCCTGCCCCCGGGTCGGATCCACATCGGGCCCTCGGACTACGTGCGGTGGCAGGAGGACAACAAGGTCTGCTTCCTGCGGATGGAGGCCGTGGGGTTCGGAGGCTCCCCCATCGAGCTCGAGGCCCGCCTCTCGGTACAGGACTCCCCCAATTCGGGTGGGGTGGCCGTGGACGCCGTCCGCGTGTGCAAGGTGGCGCGGGACCGGGGAGAAGCCGGGCCGCTCCTGGCCATCTCGGCGTACGCGATGAAGCACCCTCCGGCGCAGATGAGCGAGCCCGAGGCGCGTTCCCAGATCGAGGCCTACCTGGCCGTGACTTCGTGATGCTGGCGGGCACTGGGGCCGAGCGGGTCC
>CAZYJP010000539.1:0-1754 GCA_964647795.1 uncultured Thermodesulfobacteriota bacterium | reverse complement strand
CCGAAGGCGCCGCGTGTGGGGAGAAGGAGAGAACGGGGCCAAGCGGTCGGTAAGGCCTCAGAAGCCGAGTCCCGACACGGGGTAGGCGTCGGCCCTCGGCAGAGGAGGCGGCCGCCGGGACGTCGCAGCCCGGCGTGACCGCGTCCTCTGTGCCCGAATGGAGGAGCCATTCGGCGCCCCGTCCGTGGGGCGCCTAGAGCTCAAAGGACAGAGAGGTCAGAGTCCATACCTCCCGGTCTGCGGAGTTGATGGCGTCGTCCAGGGGGATCGTATAGACGAGGGAGTTGGCCAGGGTGAACCCGTACCCCAGCGCGACGTCGACCCCCACGGCGAAGTTTGCGTCACTGAAGCCCCGGAAGGCGTCGCCGTCCTTGTCGGTGTAGAAGGCCGTTTCCGGGTCGTCCTCGCTGTAGTTCATGTACCCCACGTTGGTGCCCAAGGAGACGGAGACGGTTTCCGAGAGCCCGCGGGAGTATCCCAAGCCGAAATTGGCATAGATGCCCTTGCCGTTGTCATAGTCGTAGTACACGGCAAGGTCGGCCGAGAGGTTGGCGGGCAAGCCGACGCTCACCCCGACGTAGACCTCCTTGGTGTCGTTCACGTCGCTCGTTTTCGGGCCGCCGGCTGTGGGAAAGAAGTAGTAGATGTGCCCCAGCGAGATCGACACCGCCTCGCTCGCCGCGTAGTCCAGGCTCACGGTGTAGTCGATCTCGTCCCATTCGTTGGCGCTGTCGGGCTCGGAAACGCCATAGGAGGCCCACACGGAGAACGACGCCGTGAGGGTATCCGTCGGGCTGTACGAGATCGTACCGGAGGGCTGGAAGGCAGGACGGTTGTCCTCGACGAGGTCGTAACCCCGCCAGATATAACGACTGACGTAGTCGGCGCCGACACCCACGCCCAAGGGCCCGAGAGCCCAGGCGGGGGCGGCGGCCACGGTGGCCAGGGCCGCCGTCAGAGTCAGGGTGGGAAGGCTCCATCTCTTCGACATCCGATTCTCCCTTCGTGTCTTGAGTCATGGGTCCCGGGGCGCTCGTGAAGGGGCACCGGGGCCCGAAAGAGTCTTGCTTCGGTTCGGCATGCTGAGCTACTTGCCGGTGAACTCTGGGTAGGCCTCCATGCCGCAGTCCGCCAGGTCCATGCCCTGGTACTCCTCCTCCTCCGTAACCCGGATGCCCATGAGGGCTTTGAGCACGCCCCACCCGACGAGGCTCACGCCGAACACCCAGGAAAAGATGGTGAGCGCCCCGGCGATCTGGCCGAAGAAGGTGGAGTCGCCGTTGGTGAGCGGCACCAGCAGCAGCCCCAAGAGTCCGCACACCCCGTGAACCGAGATGGCGCCCACCGGGTCGTCGATCCGCAACTTGTCCAGGGTGAGGATGCTCCCCACCACCAAGAGACCCCCCAGGGCCCCGAAGAGAGACGCCTGGAGCGCCGTGGGGGTGGCGGGCTCGGCCGTGATCGTCACCAGACCGGCCAGTGCGCCGTTGAGGAGCATGGTGAGGTCGGCCTTTCCGAAGAGCAGCCGGGCCAGGGTGAGTGCGGCGACGGCGCCGGCGGCGGCAGCGGCGTTGGTGTTCAGGAACACCATGGCCACGGAGTTGGCGCTTACGGCATCGCTGAGCTTGAGCACCGACCCCCCGTTGAACCCGAACCAGCCCAGCCAGAGGATGAAGGTGCCCAGGGTAGCCAGGGGCAGGTTGGCGCCGGGGATCGCGTTCACCTGGCCGCCGGGGCCGTACTTGCCCCTGCGG
>CAZYJP010000538.1:0-1769 GCA_964647795.1 uncultured Thermodesulfobacteriota bacterium | reverse complement strand
CGCCCGCGCCACCTGCTGCCGGTCCACGGGGAAGTGCGGCACCTGGATGCCCTGGCCCGGCTGGCATCGGAACGCGGCATGGGGGCGGAACGGGTCTTCGTGCAGGGGAACGGCCAGGGTCTGGTCCTCGAGGGGGGCCGGGTTCGCCGAGGCCCCGCCGTTACCGCCGGCCGGGTGGTGATCGACCGGGGGAAGGTGGCGGATCGAGGGGCCTCACACCGGTTGACGCCGCGGGCGGCCGACCAGTAGAGTACCTGTTTGGTCCCTGTCCTTCCCGGTGAGGCTCGATGGGAGGTTTGGAGAGCGTTCTGCTCGGCGTGCTGCAGGGGCTCACGGAGTTTCTTCCGGTGAGCTCCTCAGGGCACCTGGTCCTTGCCCAGAGTCTGCTTCCCGGCTTTCGGGAGCCCGGCGTCCTCTTCGAGGTGCTGCTCCACGCGGGCACGCTTCTGGCGGTGGTGGTATACTTCCGGCAAGACGTCTGGGAGCTCGTGGAGAGCCTGGGGCCCGCGGGCGACCCGGCCCGGCGCCGGCTGGTCCTCCTCCTGGCCGCGGCGACGGTGCCCACGGTGATCATCGGAGTGGTCTTCAGGGAACCCCTCGAGGCATTGTTCCACGCCCCGCGGTCCGCGGCGGCCATGCTGCTCGTAACCGGGGCCCTCCTGTGGGTCTCCGAGGCGCTCGCCCGGCCCCGGGTCGGCCTGGAAGGCATCGGGTACGGCCGAGCGCTTGCAGTGGGCACGGTCCAAGGGCTGGCGATCGTGCCCGGGATCAGCCGGGCCGGATCCACAATTGCCGCGGGAACCCTCCTGGGGATCCGGGGGGAGGATGCGGCGCGCTTCAGCTTCCTGCTCTCGGTGCCGGCGGTCCTAGGGGCCGTGGCGATCCAGGTTCCGGAGTTGGGCTCCGTGGAGCCGAGGATGCCGGGCGTGTACGCCGCGGGGGTGGCTGCGGCTTTTCTCTCCGGACTCTGGGCCATCCGGTTTCTCATGACCGCGATCCGCAAGGGGCGCTTTCGGTGGTTCGCGGTGTACTGCTGGCTCCTGGGGGCCGGCTATCTCCTGGTCGGGCCCTGACCCATGGCGCGCAAGGGCGAGACGGCCACGAAGCGTGCCCGAGGGGAGACCCCCGGGTGGAAGGCGCGGCTCGGCCACCGGGTCCGAGCCGAGCTGGTCGGGCTCATCCTGGCCATCGTCTGTGCCTTCCTCCTCCTGGCCCTTCTCTCCTATTCCACGGGGGACCCCTCCTTCAATACGTCCGGAGGGCACGGGCCGCCGCGGAATCTCGGGGGGGTGGCGGGGTCCTACGCGGCCGATCTGCTCTACCAGGCGCTGGGGTACGCAGCCCACCTGGTGCCCCTGGCCCTGGGCGTGTACGCCGTGCGCTTCGTGGTGCTGCGGCCCGTGGCCTACCCGGGCTGGGTCGCCCTGGGGTACACCTCCCTGGTGCTGACCGCCGCCGGTCTCCTGAGCCTGTTCGGGGGCACCGTGATCTTCGACGGGCTTCGGCTCTCGGCAGGCGGTGGAGCGGGCGACCTGCTGGCCCGAGGGCTCTCCCGATACTTCAATCGGCCCGGAGCCGGGCTGTTGCTCGGGGCCGGGTTTCTCGCTTCCCTGATGTTCACGGTGAACTTCTCCCTGTACTCCTTCTGGGAGCGGCTCCGCCTGGGGCTCCTGGGCCTCCTCCGGGGGGCGCGGGAGTGGTGGATCCGCCGGAGGGAGCAGCGGGCCAAGCGCCGCGCCCGGCGCGCCGGAGAGACCCCCTCGGCGGCG
>CAZYJP010000537.1:0-1780 GCA_964647795.1 uncultured Thermodesulfobacteriota bacterium | reverse complement strand
TCCCTGCCCAGAATGGGGCGGCCGTAGGGGTGGACCCGGTAGCACAAGGAGAAGAGCTTGTGGGAGAGGACGTGGTGCGGAAGGTCGCGGCTGCGCCGGATCTCTTCCCGAACCACCGACTTCTCCCGCTCCAACTCCTCGGGGTCGAAGCGCGAAAAGAACACGGCATCGGCCAGGAGGTCCAAACCCAGCTCCGCGAACCGGCTGGCCAGGACGAGGGAGTATACGGTGTGATCGTGGCTGGTGGAGGCATCGATCTCCCCTCCGACCCCCTCCACCTCCCGGACGGCGGCACCCGGCCCCCGCCTTTCGGAGCCCTTGAAGAGCATGTGCTCCACCAGATGGGCCATGCCCTCTTCCCCCGACGCCTCGTCGGCGCTCCCGGCTCGCACCCAGAGCTCGAGCGCCAGCACGGGAGCCGCCCGGTTCGGCAGGAAGAGCAGTTCGAAACCACTTGGAAACCGGTGGAGCTGCGGCCCCTCGGCCCTCATTGGCGCTCCGTCATTCCGCCGGGACGATGCGCCCCCGGCGTACGGTGAGGATCTTCGCCTGGGCAGCCACGTCTCCGTCAGGGTGCGCCGTGAGGGGACCGGTCACTCCCGAAGCCGCCCACAAGGAATCCAGGCGCCGGCGCACCCCGGCACGGGTGTCAGGCCCCAGAAGCGCCGTGCCGCCGAGGAGCAGCCGCACGGCATCGTAGCCGTAGGCTTCGATCACGCCCGGGGGCTCCCCGTGCTCCGCCTGGTAGGCGGCGACAAAATCCCGAGCCTCCGGAAGCTCCGGGTGGAACTCGGCCGGGAAGAGGGCCCCGGCCACGTACTCCTGCCCCACTCGCACCAGGGTAGGGTGATTCCAGGTGCGGATCCCGAGCAGGGCGACCCGATCCACGTCGTGGAAGGGGAACTGGGGGGCGATCTGGGCGGCCTCGACCCCGGACACCGGCAGGAACACCGCGTCGAAGTCCACGACCGGGGAGGGCTTGTAGCGGGAGAGCCGCTCCGGGTCCACGATCACCGCGTCCTTCCCCTCAGACTGGTCGAGCCCCAAGGCCGCCCGCAAGGCACGCTCCCTCGAGAGGCGCGCCCTCTCCTCCCCGACGAAGCGTTTCCGTATCTCCGCCTCCGTCAGGCCGTAGACCCCGGTCAGTCGACGGATGGCGTCTCCCTGGTCCCGAGAGCCGGGCGGAAAGGCCTCGACCGCTGTGATCTCGCCGCCCCGAGCCACCGCCTCGGCCCAGAAGAGATCCCGATACCGCCGCCCCAGGGGAGTGTCGGGGTACAGGATGGCAAAGCGGGCCAGACCCCGGATATCCACCGCGTACTCCACCAGTTGGGCGACCTCGTCCTCCTCCCTGAGATAGAGCCGAAAAACGCCGTCTCCAGCAGCCGCCGGGGAGGGCGTGGGTGCCAAGAGCGGAACCCCCAGCTCTCGGGCGACCCGCGCGGCTGCCTCCGCCGCGCTCGCCCGGAGGGGGCCGACGATGCCCAGCACCCCTCGAGAGGCCAGATCTCGCACCCCTTGGGCGGCCGCCTCGGGTTCGCCGCGGGAGTCGGCGACGGCGAGCCGGATTTCCGGATCGGACTCGCCCCGAAAGAGCCGCGAGGCCAACAGGGCACCGCGCAGGGCGCGTACCCCGAAAGTCTCGAGCGGCCCCGAGAGGGGAAGCAGGAGCCCGTATAGGCCGGGGGTCGCCGCCCGGTCTGCTGCCCACCGGGTGCGCAGCCCCTCCGCGAAATCTCCCAGGGGCGCCGCGGGGAAGTCGCGAGCCACGGCCGCCAGC
>CAZYJP010000536.1:0-1782 GCA_964647795.1 uncultured Thermodesulfobacteriota bacterium | reverse complement strand
TGCGGGGCAGGGGGATTTCGCGCCCGGGTCGTTCGCATCGCCGGAGATGGGACCGAGGTCCGGATCAGGCTGCCCCTCAACTGGAAGACCCGGAATGACGGCCGTCGTCCCGGAGAGTCTCATTCCCCGATGATCTTCACGAGCACCCTCTTGCGGCGGTTCCCGTCGAACTCCCCGTAGAAGATCTGCTCCCAGGGGCCGAAGTCGAGCTTTCCTCCGGTCACGGCCGCCACGACCTCCCGGCCCATGATCGTGCGCTTGAGGTGCGCGTCGCCGTTGTCCTCGCCGGTCCGGTTGTGCTGGTAGCGGCTCACGGGCTCGTGGGGGGCGAGCTCTTCGAGCCAACGTTCGAAGTCATGATGGAGCCCGCGCTCGTCGTCGTTGACGAAGACGCTCGCGGTGATGTGCATCGCGTTGACGAGGCACAGGCCCTCCCGAACCCCGCTCTCCCGGAGGCACTCCTTCACCTGGGGGGTGATGTTGACGAAGCCCCGGCGGCCGGGAACCTGGAACCAGAGTTCCTTGCGGTAGCACTTCACGGCGGGCGTCCTCCTCGTTGGGTTCGTTGCTCACGGAGACGCGGAGAGGTTCCGGACGCCGCGGTGCGTCTGCCGGTCGGGGTGGCCGCGGCGTGACCCGATGCCTCGGTTGCCGCAGGTCGGACCGTCGGGTTACGCCCTGCGGGCCAACCCGAGATCCCTCGCTGACTTTTCCGTGTCTCCGGGGCCTCGGTGGTCCGACCGACCGTCGTCAGGGAAGGGCGGAGATCGCTTGGCGGTACTCCTGCTCGGTGAAGGAGCGCAGGGTCTCCATGCTGGTCTCGCCGGTGGATCCGATGGTGAGGAAGGCGCGCAGGAATGCTTCCTCCGTGGGGAACTCGCTGACGGCGACGGCGTCGTACTGGCCCAGGGTGAGGTAGAAGGCCTTGAGCTCGCCCCCCGCCGCCCGGCAGGCGGCCTTGGCCCGGTCCAGGCGCGAGGGCATGTCCTTGAACGTCTCCATACCGGTCTGGGTGAAGCGGAGCAGTGTGATGTACGTGGCCATGGATCTCCTCCTGTGGGCAGAGGGGGGCGGCCGATCTTCTGCGCCCTTCTGGCGAGAGAGAATACTGCACGGCGCCTCCAGAGCAAGGCCGGGGCCCCGATCGCCCCCGGTGTCACCTCCTGGGCTGGGTCGTCCGGCGGCTCGGCTCGGCGCTCCAGGGGTCTTCGGGCCATCGGTGCTTCGGGTACCGGCCGCGCATCTCCTTTCGGACCTCCGGGTACGTGTTCTGCCAGAAACTGCGCAGATCCGAGGTGACCTGGAGGGGTCGCCCGTGTGGCCCCAGAAGTTGCAGAACCACCGGGGTGCGGCCTTTGCCGACGCGCGGCCCCTCGGCCCACCCGAACACCTCCTGAATCTTCACGGCGAGCACGGGCGGACCCTCTTCGGCGTACTCCAGGCGCAAGAGACTGCCGCTCGGCACCTGGATCCGTTCGGGTGCCTCCCGGTCGAGGGCGCGGCGCTGCTCCCACGTGAGTCGGCTTCGCAGGGCCGCCAGGAGGTCTGCGCGGCGCAATCCGTCGAAATCCGTGCATCGGAGCGCCAGTTCCTCCAGGAGCTCTTTCCACTGGGTGTCTCCCCAGGGCGGCAGGCCAAGCTCTGGGGCTGCGCGGGACAGGAACTGCCATCGGGAGAGAAAGGTCATGGCCTCCCGGCCCGGCTGCAGTGCGGCGAAGGGGTCGCGGGCGGCCTCCGCAGCCAGGAGCCGGCGTGCCTCTTCGGGGTCCGGCCGTGCGGGGC
>CAZYJP010000535.1:0-1782 GCA_964647795.1 uncultured Thermodesulfobacteriota bacterium | reverse complement strand
GGAGACGGGGCGGCATCCCCCGCCGCAGCCTCCCGGAGTGGCTCGGTTCCGGGGCGACCCGGCCCTCTCCGTGGCTCGGGAGCCCGCGGCGCTCCTCGACTTCGGCGCCGCAGGCGAGGCCCTGCCTCCGGGGCACGGCCTCCCTTTGTGCTTGGTGGTCCACCGCCTTCTCGGGTACAAGAGCGCCAGGTTCGTGCACCGCGTCCAGCTCTCCAACCCCTTTGCGGGTTTCGGGTGCAGAGCGGCTACCCCTTCGGCTGGGAAGTCCCTTCAGACCGGCTGCGCCCCGGCCGATACCGATTCCGGTCTCGAGGCGCGATCAACTTTTCTTAGAAGGAGAACCTATGGCAGCACACCAGTCCGTCAGCCCCGAGGGGGAAGCCTTCCCCCTTCCCGCCCCGGAAGACTACGCCCAGGAGCTCGTGCGCCTGAAGGAGCTCGCGGCCCAGAACAGGGCGTTGGGGCGTGAGATCGTGGTGGTGGTGGGAGTCGGCTTCGTGGGAGCGGTCATGGCCGCGGTGGTGGCCGACGCCGAGGACGGCAGCGGCAACCCCACGAAGTTCGTCATCGGCATGCAGCGCCCGAGTCCTCGCAGTTACTGGAAGATCCCGCTCCTCAACCGGGGACTCTCCCCGGTGAAGTCCGAGGACCCCGAGGTGGACCCCATGATCGCCCGGTGCGTGCGCGACAAGCGCAGCCTGACCGCGACGTTCACCTACGACGCCCTCAAGCTGGCCGACGTGGTGGTGGTCGACGTTCAGTGCGACTACTTGAAGGAAGAGCTCGGCAACGTGCGCAACGGCCGCGCCGACATGGACGCACTGGAGCAGTCCCTGGAGGTCATCGCCGAGCACATCCCCCCCGCGGCGCTCGTGCTCATCGAGACGACGGTGGCCCCCGGGACCACCGAGCAGGTGGCCTACCCGATCATGAGCAAGGTCTTCCGCCGCCGGGGGATCGCCACCGAGCCACTCCTGGCCCATAGCTACGAGCGGGTGATGCCGGGTCGGGAGTACGTGAACAGCATCCGGAACTTCTGGCGGGTGTGCAGCGGGATCAACGACGAGGCGCGGGACCGGGTCGTGCGCTTCCTCAACGACGTGCTCAATACCCGGGACTTCCCCTTGACCGTGCTGGACCGCCCCATCGAGTCGGAGACCGCGAAGATCGTGGAGAACAGCTACCGGGCCACGATCCTGGCCTTCCTGGACGAGTGGAGCCTGTTCGCCGAGCGAAACGGGGTGGACCTGATCAAGGTCATCGGCGCCATCAAGGTGCGCCCCACCCACTCCAATATGATCTTCCCGGGCCCGGGTATCGGGGGCTACTGCCTCCCCAAGGACGGAGGACTGGGGGTCTGGGCCTACCGGCACATCCACGGCTTCGAGGACGACATCTTCCGGATCACGCCGCTCGCCATCGACGTCAACGACACCCGGGCCCTCCACGTGGCCCAGCTCGTCCGGGACGCCCTGCGCAACATGAGCCGGCCGGTGGCGGCGGCCGAGATCGTGGTGCTGGGCGCCTCCTACCGGGAGGATGTGGGCGACACCCGCTACTCGGGTTCCGAGCTCCTCATCCGGCGCCTGACCGAGATGGGTGCCGAGCCCCGGGTCCACGACCCCTACGTCCAGCACTGGTGGGAGTTCGAGAAGCAGGAGGACTACCCCTCCGCCGATTACAGCTGGAAGCGGTTCTTCCGCAATCAAGAAAAGCTCGCCGAGCTCCGCATCGAGCAGGACCTCTCGAAGGCCCTATCGGGCGCCGACGCCGTGGTCTTCG
>CAZYJP010000534.1:0-1784 GCA_964647795.1 uncultured Thermodesulfobacteriota bacterium | reverse complement strand
CGTGGGCTTCTTGCACCGAGTTCGAGCACAGGAGCGCGAACCCCGTCTGGCGGCAGGCCATCACGTCGGAGTGGTCGCCGAAGATGGAAAGAGCTTGGGCCGCCAGGGTGCGGGCCGTCACGTGCATGGTGTAGCTCGTGAGCTCGCCCGCGATCTTGTACATGTTGGGAATCATGAGGAGCAGGCCCTGGCTCGCCGTGAAGGTCGTGGTGAGCGCCCCGGCCTGGAGCGCGCCGTGGACGGCCCCTGCGGCGCCCCCTTCGGACTGCATCTCGGTCACCTGCGGCACCGTGCCCCAGACGTTCCTCTGGCCCGCGGCGGACCACTCGTCCGAGAACTCCCCCATGGGCGACGACGGAGTGATGGGGTAGATGGCGATGACTTCGCTCAGGCGGTGGGCGACCGATGCGGCAGCCTCGTTGCCGTCCACGGTGATCATGCGGCGGGCGGACATGGTGCTCCTCCTCGTTCACGTACGCAGGGGGGCTGGTATCCCGGGTTCCCGGTGTGGAAAGGGCCGCGCGAGACGGCTTCGAGGCCCCGCGCACCCGGACCGGGTCAGGGCGTCTTAGCACCCGGCAGTGGATTTAGCAAGAATAAATATATTTAGTTTCGCTAAAATAAGTTTGGTTCCCCTTCTCCGTGCGGGACGTCACAGGGAGGGGTGATAGGGATTCCGGTACCAGGTCAACGCGTCGCCGGCGGAGGGGAACGGCCGTCGGTGACTCACCATCTCGCGCAGGAGGGAGAGGCTCTCCTCCCATTGGGCCCCGGCCCTGAGAAGCTCCGCCTGGAGAGGTACCTGGTTCTCTCGCACGGCGCGGGCGAGGGTGTCATCACCGGGGAGTTTCTCGAAGGCACTCTGGCCGCCTGCCATGAAATCCTCCTTGGCTGGTTCGAGACCCGGCCCGAGGGGCTCGGGCGGACCTTGGTGAAGCAGACTATATACCGCGTACCTCCCGGGGCATCAAGGTCCCGAAACTCGGATCCGCCCCCGGGGGCGAAGCGGCGGCTGCCCTGGTGTGCCGACGGCCGATCCCGGGGCTTGGAGCCGGTGTTCTCCGCGGAGCCCGCCTGCTCACCGGCCGCAGAAGCACTGCGGGGCCTTCGACGGAACGAACCTCCAGGACCTCCTCGTCGCTGAGGAACGAGAACAGGCCGTTGTTTGGCCCGATGAGAAGTCGTCCCTGGCGGGGCGCACGGCCACGGCAGCGCGGTCGGTTCCTACCCCCGGATCCACGACGCCCACGTGGATGGTGCCCGGCGGGAAGTACGGCCTGGCTGCTTCCACCGCGAGACACCGGCGAGCACGTCCTGGGGCGGGACCCCGTGGGTCACGTCCACGATCCGGGCGTTCGGGCAGAGGCCCTGGATGACCCCCTTGAGAATCCCGGAATAGGGGTCATCCAGCCCGAAGTCGGTGGTGAGGGCGATCAGGGGTGCTTCCTTGACAGGCTCGACAGGGCTGCTTACTCTCATCACTGTGCACTAGAGCATTCCATAGGAGAGGAGGTGATAATCCATGAAGCGTTTCATGATCCCGCGGGTTGCCCACTGCAGCGAGGGTTGCCCTAGACGGTCCTGGGCATGACGGAAAACGGCCCGCGGCAGCTTGTCGCCGCAGGAACATCCAGAAGCGGTCTCGGCGACTCCCCCGGCTCAAGCCGGGGGAGTCGCCTTTTGGAGACGTCGCGCTCCGCGCCCGGCCCGCCGGTCTCGATCTGTGGCCGCCGGCCCGGGCTGGAGGCAGCCCGCCGACCCTGCAGAAAAGGCGGCGCGGCGTC
>CAZYJP010000533.1:0-1790 GCA_964647795.1 uncultured Thermodesulfobacteriota bacterium | reverse complement strand
CGCGCTCGCCACGGGGGCTCGCGGGCTGCGGGTCGGGGTGCCCCGGGAGTACTTCGTGGAGGGCACCGATCCCGAGGTGGAGGCCTCGGTACAAAGAGCCGTCCAGGTCTACCGGGACCTCGGTGCCGAGGTCCGGGAGGTCAGCCTGCCCCACACCCAGTATGCGGTGGCGGCGTATTACCTGATCGCCACCGCGGAGGCGAGCTCCAACCTGGCTCGGTACGACGGGGTGAAGTACGGGTTGCGGGTGGAGGGGAAGGATCTTCTCGAGACCTACCGTGCCACCCGGGCCCAGGGTTTCGGGCCGGAGGTCAAGCGCCGGATCATGCTCGGCACCTACGCGCTCTCGGCCGGCTACTACGACGCCTACTATCGGCGGGCCCAGAAGGTGCGGGCCCTTGTCGCCCGCGACTTCCGCGAAGCCTTCGGGGAGGTGGACGTCATCGTCTGCCCCACGGCGCCGACGCCGGCTTTCCGGTTCGGGGAGAAGACCCAGGACCCCCTTCAGATGTATCTCTCCGACATCTTCACGATCCCGTGCAACCTGGCGGGGATTCCCGGCCTCTCCCTGCCCTGCGGGTTCACCGCAGGCGGGCTCCCGATCGGGCTCCAGCTCCTGGCAGCCCCCTTCGCCGAAACGACCCTGCTGCGCGCCGCCTACGCGTACGAGCAGGCGGCCGGCCATCCCAACCGCTCCCCCGAGCTCAGCTGAGGAGGCCTCCATGGACTGGGAAATGGTGGTGGGCCTCGAGGTCCACGCCCAGCTCCTCACCTCCACGAAGATCTTCTGCGGCTGCTCCACCGCCTTCGGCGCCGCCCCCAACACCCAGGTCTGCCCCGTGTGTCTGGGGCTGCCGGGAGCGCTTCCGGTCCTGAACCGCAAGGTGGTGGAGTTTGCTCTGCGAGTGGCCGTGGCCACCCACTGCACGGTGGAGCCCCGGAGCCGCTTCGCCCGGAAGAACTACTTCTACCCCGACCTGCCCAAGGGGTACCAGATCAGCCAGTACGAGCTGCCCATCCTGCGGGGAGGCTTCCTGACGGTGGACGTCGAGGGCGGCCCCAAGCGGGTTGGGATCACCCGCATCCACATGGAGGAGGACGCGGGCAAGCTCCTCCACCCCGAGGCCGTGGGGGCCCCCGGCCGCGACTACAGCCTCGTCGACCTCAACCGGGCCTGCGTGCCCCTGCTCGAGATCGTGAGCGAGCCCGACCTCCGCACGGTGCGGGAAGCCTCCCAGTACGTGCGCAAGCTCCGGGAGATCCTGGTCTACCTCGGCGTGTGCGACGGCAACATGAACGAGGGTAGCCTCCGGGTGGACGCCAACATCTCGGTGCGGCCTCGGGGCCAAGCGTCCCTCGGCACCCGCACCGAGATCAAGAACATCAACTCCTTCCGGTTCCTGGAGCAGGCGATCGACTATGAGCGCCAGCGCCAGATCGACCTGATCGAAGACGGCGGCGCGGTGGCCCAGGAGACGCGCCTCTTCGACAGTGAGCGCGGCATCACCCTTTCCATGCGTTCCAAGGAAGAAGCACACGACTATCGGTACTTCCCCGACCCGGACCTGTTGCCCGTGGTCATCGAGCCCGCCTGGATCGAGAACGTGCAGCGCAACCTCCCGGAGCTTCCCGACGCCAAGCGCCGGCGCTTTCGTGAGCAGTACGGCCTGCCCCCCTACGATGCAGACCTGCTGTGCCAGACCCGCGAATTGGCGGAGTACTTCGAGGAGGCGGTCCGGCTGCACGACGACGCGAAGGCGGTATCCAACTGGGTGATGGGGCACCTGCTC
>CAZYJP010000532.1:0-1799 GCA_964647795.1 uncultured Thermodesulfobacteriota bacterium | reverse complement strand
CCAGGTGGGCGGAGGCAAGGGCCGGGATGCCGCGATCATCGGGGGGTCGATCATCGGGGTGACCGTGGGGCAGAGTATCGGGAGGTGGATGGACGCGATCGACCAGGCGTGCGTGGGCCAGATCCTGGAGCATACCCCGTCCGGCCGCCCCGTGGAGTGGGTGAATCCGGACAACGGGGTGGTGTACCAGGTCACCCCGACCGAGGCCTACCGGCTCGGCGAGGACCGGTACTGCCGGGAGTTCCAGACCCAGGCCCAGATCGGAGGGAGGACCGAGCGCCTGTACGGCACGGCGTGCCGCCAGCCGGACGGCTCGTGGGAGCGGGTGTCGCGGTGACGCTCGGCCCGGAGAGAGGGGCAGGGTTGGGCGGGTCTGGGCGGTTTCGCTACGCCCCGGAGGTGCTCGCGCGGTTTCCGGAGATCCGCGGGGGAGTCCTCCTGGCCCGTGGCGTGAGGGGTGGACCGGCACCCTCGAAACTGACCTTGGCGTTCCAGGCGGAGCAGGCGGCGGTGCGGGAGCGGCTCGGCGAGACCCCTCTGGCGGAGCTGCCGAGCCTCGCGGCGTGGCGCCGGGCCTTCTCGGCCTTTGGCGTGAAGCCGACCCAGCACCGGAGCGCGGCCGAGGCTTTGCTCCGGCGCCTCGTCAAGAAGGGGGACGTGCCCGGGGTGAACCTGCTCACGGACATCGGGAACCTGGTGAGCATCCGGTACGGCGTGCCCGTGGCCGTCCTCGACACCCGGGGCGTGACGGGGGAGATCGTCGTGCGCTTTGCCACGGGGGACGAGCCTTTCCGGGAGCTCGACGCCGAAGAGGTCCGCCACCCTGAGCGCGGGGAGGTGGTCTTCGTGGACAGCTCGGGGCGGGTCCACGCGCGGCGCTGGTGCTGGCGGCAGAGCGCGGAAACCGCGGCCCGGGAGGATACCTCGGAGGTGTTGGTCACCGTGGAGGGCCTCCACGCCCGGGCCGAGGCGGACGTGGCGGCTGCGCTTCAGGACCTGGCGGGGCTGCTGGACCGCTTCGCCGGGGGAAGCTCGCAGAGCCAGCTTCTCTCGCCTGAGAGGCCCCGCTTCCGCGAAGAATCAACCTAGCGCGGGAGGATTTCTAGCGGTTGCCCCCCCCGGAACCCCAGACGCGCTCCAGGTAGGCATCCCGACCCGAGCCGTAGCGGTACAGCTTGTAGCGGATCGGGTTCTTCTTGTAGTAATCCTGGTGATAGTCTTCGGCCGGGTAGAAGGCGCCGGCGGGAACGATCTCGGTCCGGATCGGCTCGGCGAAGCGGCCCGACGCGCCGAGTCGGTCCCGGGAGTGCTCAGCCAGACGCCGCTGGTCCTCGTCGTGATAGAAGATGGCGGGCCGGTACTGGGTGCCTACGTCCACGAACTGGCGGTCGGGGGTGGTGGGGTCGATGTTGCGCCAGAAAACGTCCAGGAGCTGTTCGTACGTGATCCTGGCCGGATCGTAGACCACCTGGACCGCTTCGGCGTGACCTGTGGTGCCCGAGGTCACCTGCTCGTAGGACGGGTTCTCCACCCACCCTCCGGTGTACCCGGACAGGGTGGCGACCACGCCGTCGAGGTCGTCGAAGGGCGGCTCCATGCACCAGAAACAGCCTCCGGCGAAGGTGGCGACGGCCAGGGCGGGTTGGCCCGCCGACTCGCCGCCCGGCGGGTTCGCTCGGGCTCCGGTTTCGAACCCCACGAGCAGGGTGGCAACGAGGGAGATGAGGAGAGCGTGCTTGGCCACAGGGAAACCTCCTATGAGAACGAGGACGGGTGCCTCCCACTACCCCCGGCGCAGA
>CAZYJP010000531.1:0-1801 GCA_964647795.1 uncultured Thermodesulfobacteriota bacterium | reverse complement strand
AAGCTCCTCGAGAAGCAGAAGGAGGGGAAGAAGAAGATGCGGATGTTCGGATCCGTGGAGATTCCCCAAGAGGCCTTCGTGGCCGTCCTGCGCACGGACAAGGGTGACTGAGTCGAGCCGGCCGCGCCCGCCGGGGCCTGAGGAGGCGGGCAGCGAGGGTCCCGGGGCCGAGGCCGGGACCCTCCCGAACTGGGCGGGGGCCCTGGCGGCCCCGCTGCCCGCTCTGGACGATATCGAGGGGGCGGTGGTTCCCGCCGATCTTCCCCCGGTGATCGACGCCCACGTCCACGTCTTCCCCGACCCGCTCATGAGCGCCGTGCGCCGCTGGTTCGACGAGCACGGGTGGCCGGTGCGCTATCGGCTGACCTCCGCCGAGCTCATCGCCTTCCTCCTCGACCGGGGCGTGGAGCGCCTGGTGCTGCTCCACTACTCCCACCGGCCCGGGATGGCCCGGGAGCTCAACCGCTACGTGGCCGGCCTGTGCGCCGGCGACTCCCGCGTCACAGGTCTTGCGACCGTCTTCCCCGGGGAGCATGACGCCGCCGAGGTGCTGGAGGAGGCCTTCGGCCTCGGCCTCGCCGGTGTCAAGCTCCACCAGCACGTCCAGTGCTTCGACCCGGACGGGCAGGGGTTTCGGGACGTGTGCGAGGTCTGCGAGGCGTCTGGCAGGCCTCTGGTCGCCCACCTGGGCCGCGCGCCGAAGAGCCCGGCGTACCGGTGTGACCCCCACGTCCTCTGCGCGGCCGAGAAGGTGGGGCGGCTCCTCAGGGACTTCCCCGGGCTGCGTCTTTGCGTGCCGCACCTGGGGGCCGACGAGTTCGAGGCCTATGCCGAGCTCTGCCGCCGCCACGAAAACCTGTGGCTCGACACGACGATGATGCTCTCGGGATACTTCCCGGGTGTGCGGCCCCCGCCTCTCACTCGGTTCCCCGAGGACCGGGTCCTCTACGGGACCGACTTCTGCCACCTGCCCTACGCCTGGGATCGCGAACTCCGCCGGATCCGGGAGTCGGGGCTGACCGACGGGCACCTGGAGCGCCTTCTCGGGCGAAACGCCCAGGAGCTCTTCTCCCTGCCCGGACGGTCCACCGCTGTGGAGGCACCATGAGCACGACCATCGGAGAGCGCATCCGCCGGTTCCTCGACTCCCCGGCCTTCGGGGTGGTGGGAGCCTCGGCGGACCGCTCGAAGTACGGCAACAAGGTCCTGCGCTGCTACGTCCAGAACGGGCGCAGGGTATTCCCGGTAAACCCGAGGGAGCGGATCGTCGAGGGGCTTCCCTGTCTGGCGGGGGTGGCGGATCTGCCCGACGAGGTGGCGAGCATCTCGGTCATCACCCCGCCCGCCGTCACCGAGCGGGTGGTCGAGGAGGCCATCGCCCGGGGCGTCCGGAACGTGTGGATGCAGCCCGGTGCCGAGGGCCCCGCCGCCGTGGCCCGCTGCGAGGAGGCGGGGGTGAACGTCGTCGCCGACGGCAGTTGTGTCCTGGTGGTCTTGGGCTTCCGGGACGAGTGACCCCATCCCCGCGGCTCCATCCGTGGGAGCGGGCTCCAGCCCGCGACGGGGCCTCACCAGGCCCACCCGTCAGCCGTGCGGAGACGGGTGTGGGGGCTAGACTCCCGCTGCCTCGAAGGGGCGCCAGACCCCGTCGGTGCCCAGGAGCTCGCAGGGGCGGTAGCTGGCCTTGTATGCCATCTTCGGGCACGCCCCCACCCAGTACCCCAGGTAGTAGTGGGTCAGCCCCAGGGAGCGGGCGGTCCGGATCTCCACGAGACTGCTGAAGATGCCCAATCCCCGCCGG
>CAZYJP010000530.1:0-1803 GCA_964647795.1 uncultured Thermodesulfobacteriota bacterium | reverse complement strand
AAGGCCCGGCTCCAGGGAGCCGGGCCTTCGTGCTAGCTCTCTTGGGGGAGGGTCAGCCCTTGATGATCCGGGGGAGGATCATCTGGTGGTGGGCGCAGATCGACTTGGGGTTCTGGTAGGCGCACCCGGCAAACGCCATCATGTACTTGCGCATGTCGGGCAGGCTCACCACCTCGTCCACGTAGCCGTGCTTGGCGCAGTAGAGCGGACGGCTCTTGTCGTAGTAGGCCTTCACGAGCTCGTTCATCTTCTCCATGATCGGCCCCAGGGGCTTGCCCGAGTCCTTCTCCTTGACCAGGCGCCGGGCGTAGGAGGCCGCCGCCGCGGTCTCCCCGTGCATCACGTAGATCTCGGTGGTCGGAACGCCCAGGGTGAAGGCGTTGTGGTTGTTGGCCGTCGGGCCGCCCATCACGTAGTGGGCCGCCGCGGTGCCCTTTCGGAGCACCACGAGCATCATCGGCACGTCGGTCTGCTCGATGGAGTAGATCAGGCTCTGCCCCAGGCCCAGGAGCTCGGCCTTCTCCGCGATGTCGCCCACGTCGATGCCCGAGGTGTCCTGGAACCAGATCACCGGCACCCGGTCGCGGCCGCAAAGCGTCACGAACTCGTTCATCTTGATCAGGCCCCGGCGGTAGAGCTTGCCGCCGATGCCCGGGTAGTCGGCGTACTCGGGGTAGCCCTTCGGGAGGAAGCCCTGGTTGTTGGCGATCACCCCGCACAGGAACCCGTCGACCTTCACCAGCCCGCAGTAGATGTCGGGGCCGAAGTCGGGCTTGAACTCCAGGTGCTCGCTCCCGTCCACGAGCCGCGCCAAGACGTCCGGGAACGAGTAGGTGCGCTTCTGGTTGAAGGGCACCAGACGGTTGGTCTCCTCGGGGCTGAGCTTCGGGGCCTTGGGCTCGGCGACCCGGAAGAACGCCGGGTCGTACGCCGGCAGCTTCTTCATGTAGTCCTTGACCCCGTCCAGGACCGCCTGCTCCGTCTCGTACACGAACCGGAAGAAACCGGTGGCGTCGTGATGGATCTCGACCCGCCCCGGGGCCTCTTCCTTGAACTTGCGGGTGGCCCCGATCAGGGCCTCGCACCCGGCCTCGTCGAAGAATCCCTTGGGGCTCATGCCGCTCACGATGCCGCCGCCGCCCACGGCCATGTTGGCGTCCTTGTGGGCGAAGAGCACCGTGGGGCTGATCGACTGGTACCCGCCGCCCGCCGGGTTGGTGCCGTAGATCGCCGCGAGGATCGGCACCCCGAGCTTCTGGAGCTCGGCGTGGCGGAAGAAGGCGGTGCCGCCCCCCCGGCGGTCGGGGTAGACGAGCTCCTGGTTGGGCAGGTCCACGCCGCTGCAGTTGACCAGCCAGACCAGGGGCACGTTCAGGCGCTTGGCGAGGTCGGTGACCCGCAGCATGTTCTCCGACTGGCCGGCGATCCAGGCCCCGGCCAGCACCTTGTTGTCGAAGCCCACCACCACGGCCCACTTGCCCTGGATCTTCCCCAGGCCGTCCACGATCCCGGTGGTCCCGTACTGGTTTTCCGCGGGGTCGAAGATGGTGTGAAGCGGGCACCAGGTGCCCGGGTCCACCAGGTACTCCAGGCGCTGCCACACGGTCATCTGGCCGCGCTCGTTGATCTTCTTGGCCGGGAGCCCGGCCTCCTGGACGCGGGTCACCTCGGCGGCCAGGGCCTTCTCGACCCCCTTGATCTCCTCGTAGCTCTCCGCGGAGCTCGCCAGCTGGCGCTCGGAGAGGGGCTGTCCGAACTCGGGCATCTTCTCGAAATAGGGTCTCATCGCTTCCTCCGGGGTGA
>CAZYJP010000529.1:0-1813 GCA_964647795.1 uncultured Thermodesulfobacteriota bacterium | reverse complement strand
TCGACGGCACTTCGAAGGTCGGAAACGCCAAGCCGCAGCAGGGTGCCGCCCGAGAGCACATCGAGGGTGAGGCCCACGCCTCCCGCCTCCACCAGGTCCCTCGCCCGGGCCCACAGATCCCGCCACCCGGAGACGGCCACGACCTCGAAGGGCGTCTCCTTTCGCGCCCGAGCCTCGTCACGGAGGACGAAGAGACGGGGTTCCCTCTCCGCCCCGACCCACAGGACCCCCTCCTGGACGGTGCCGGCGAAGTAGAAGCGGTCCACCCGAGCGTTCAGGATCGCGCCCCGGAGGCCCCGCTCCGAGAGACGCGCCTGCAGCGAGGAGGCCCTGGCCGTCAGCTCGCTCTCGGGAACAATTCGCATGAGGTTCCTCGCCTCCACCAGGGCTCCGCAACAGAGGGCTCCACTGTGGGACCGGCCGGCGGGCTTCCCCACCCGGCGATCGACCTTCCGTACCACACCCCGGAGCTGCCTGGCTAGAGAGCACCACCCATACGTTCCGGGCGGACTGGGTCGGCACCGCTTGGGAGGGTCGCTTCCCGTCGGGGTTTGCCTTGGTCTTCATCGACGAAGGGGTCAGCCGCAACCTCGGCCACCGGAACAGCGTCCTCTCGTCTCTCTACGGACCCCCGCCGCAGCGTCGATCCCAGTGAAGCGGGGACGCAGATGGTCCGAGTAGGTGAGGGCACAGATCGGCGCCCCGCCCCCCCGGGGGAACGGCGTGCCGCGCAGGCTGTGCCCCAACCCGAGCGTCGACGTCGACCCTGGCTACAGGGCGTGGCGAGTGCGCACACGGGCGGTCACACCTCAAACTGGGGTGGATGCAGCGGCTACGATTCGTTCGTCGGCGGGATCTTCCGGAGAATGAGTGCGCAGGCTAGCCCGACCGCGCAGGCCGGCGTGAGGATCCAGGGGGTGTTGTGCCAGCCTCCGCTCGCTGCGGCCAAGGCCGCGGCAGCAGGTGGGCCGACCATCATGCCCGCGTAGGCACATTGGTTCACGAAGCCGTTGGTCGTGGCGACCAGTTTGGAATTCGGCGCATAGAGCGGTGCACCGCCCAGCACGGACACAGGCAGTAGTCCTCCGACGAGAGAGAAAAGGACGCAGAGCCAGTATCTCGCCCACTCAGGAGCCCCCGGCACATAGATCCAGATCATGGATACGCCGGCTACGCCGGTGGCTGCCGCGATCAGGATCCAACGCGGCGCCCCCCGTTTGATCATCCACCCCCCGCAGAGCGCGCCGACCATGTTCACAGCGACCGCGAAGGCCGTGAGCCCAGCGGCTGCGGGCCGACTATAGCCGCGGGCCATCAGCAGCGTCGGCAGGAATCCCATGAGCACGATGAAGGTCGTGGTGTAGACCGTCCAGGCGATCGCCAGCAGCACCGGCCCTGGCTTCGAGGCGACGAGGCGGACATGCTGCAGGAGCTCCGAGGGACGAGCCGCTTGCAGGCCGACCGGACGCTGGACGCCGCGGAGGGCGAAACGAAAGGCGGCCGCGTAGAGGAGGAGAAGGACCCCGTTGAAAGCCCACGTGCCGCGCCACCCGATGTGCGCGAGGAGGAACGGCGCCCCGAGCATCATCACCGCCGTCCCGAAAGGCATGAAACAGCTCCACAGCCCAAAGGCGAACCCACGATCCGCGGGCCGGGTGAGGCGGAAGATGAGGGCGGGTGCCGAGACCGTGGAGATGACGTAACCGACCCCCTCGAGAAGCCGGCTGGCGAGAAGCAGGCCGGCCGTTGGTGCCACGCTTCCAAGGAGGCTCGCGGTGCCGACGCTGAGGATGCCGAACACCACGGCGCGTCG
>CAZYJP010000528.1:0-1824 GCA_964647795.1 uncultured Thermodesulfobacteriota bacterium | reverse complement strand
GGCGACTTCCGGGGGGCTGGGGGGGCGGCCTGGTGGGAGCTCACCGGAGGCCTCATCGGGGCGGTCTACGTGGCGTCCACCATCCTCGTCTTCCCCCGGATCGGCACGGCGGCCGGCATGGCCGCGGTCATCGCGGCCCAGCTCACGGCCGGTCTGCTACTGGACCGCGCAGGAGCCTTCGGCTTCCGGCAGTTCGACCTGGACTGGAGGAGGCTCCTCGGGGTCGCGCTGCTCCTGGCCGGGGCGGCCCTGATCTACAGGCGCTGACGGGGGAGTTGGCGTTTCCTCCCCCGGTCCCGGCCCCAGTGGAGACCTCCTGGAGCCTTTCCTGGAGGGACCGACCATGGCCCGAGGCAAGTGGAAACAGACCGTCTCCTGGTCCCTCTACGACTGGGCCAACTCTGCCTTTGCCACCACGGTCATGGCGGGTTTCTTCCCCCTGTTCTTCAAGGAGTACTGGAACGCCGGCGTGGACCCCACGGTGAGCACCCTGCGGCTTGGGGTGGCCAACTCGGTGGGCAGCCTGGTGGTGCTCGTTCTGGCACCGGTCCTGGGCGCGATCGCGGACTGGGGAGGGTCACGCAAGCGGTTCCTCTTCTTCTTCGCCGCTCTGGGGGTCTCCGCGACCGCCGGTCTCTATGGGGTGGGGGAGGGCCGGTGGGCCGCGGCCGCGGCCCTATACTCCGCCGGGCTCGTGGGGTTCGCCGCCGGCAACATCTTCTACGACGCCCTCCTCGTTGGCGTGGCCGGAGAGGATCGGGTGGACGTGGTCTCGGCCCTCGGGTACGCGCTGGGGTATCTGGGGGGAGGGCTCCTCTTCGCCGCCAACGTCGCCATGGCGCTCTTTCCCTCCTGGTTCGGGCTTCAGGACGCGGCCGCGGGGGTACGGGCCTCGTTCCTCACCGTGGCCGTGTGGTGGGCGGTCTTCGGCATCCCCCTGTTCCTCTTCGTGCCCGAGGGACGGCCGAGGAACCGGCTCCGCCCCCTGGCCGCCGTGGCGGGGGGGTTCCGGCGGTTGGCCGCCACCTTTCGGGAGGTGCGGCGGCTGCGGGTGGTGTTCCTCTTTCTCGTCGGGTACTGGCTCTACATCGACGGCGTCGACACCATCATCCGCATGGCCGTCGACTACGGGCTGGCCCTGGGCCTCTCCTCCCAGGCGCTCATCACCGCGCTCCTCGTGACCCAGTTCGTGGGATTCCCGGCTGCGATCGCCTTCGGGTGGCTCGGCCAGAGGCTGGGCCCCAAGACGGGCATCTACCTGGCCCTCGCGGTGTACGTGGGGGTCACGGTGTGGGCGTACTTCATGGACAGCGAGACGGAGTTCTTCGCCATGGCGGTCACGATCGGCCTGGTGCAGGGGGGGGTGCAGTCCCTGAGCCGGTCCTTCTACACCCGGATCATCCCGCCCTCGAAGGCCGGGGAGTTCTTCGGCTTCTACAACATGATGGGAAAGTTCGCCGCGGTCGTGGGGCCGGTGGCGATGGGCTGGATCGCCGTGGCCACCGGCGAGCCCCGAAACGCCATCTTCGCCATCACCGTCCTGCTGGCGGCCGGCGGGGTATGCCTGTACTTCGTGGACGAGGAGAAGGGGCGCCGGGAGGCCCGGGTCCTGGAGGGGCTGTAGAGCCGTGGACGCGATGCGCCGCGCCTTCGTGGTGAACCCTGCCTCGGCTTCCTGTCCCCCGGATCTGCCGGAGAGGATCCTGCGGCGTTTCCCGGAGGCCTGGCTGGGGCGGACCCGGGGCCCCGGGGACGGAAGCCGCCAAGCGGCCCTCGCCCTGGCGGCGGGAGCGGAGGTCGTGGTGGCCTGCGGGGGGGACGGCA
>CAZYJP010000527.1:0-1824 GCA_964647795.1 uncultured Thermodesulfobacteriota bacterium | reverse complement strand
CGGGGTGGCGCGCGCAGCGGTGCGGGCCATGGGCGTCCCTCCCCGAGAGATCCGGGCCGTCCTCGGCCCTGCCATCGGCCCGTGCTGTTACCAGGTGGGAGGAGAGGTGATCGACGCTCTGGGAGCCGAATCGGTGCACCTGCAGCCCTGGCCGGGAGAGGCCGGGAAGTGCCGCCTGGATCTGCCGGGCCTGGTGCGGAACGACCTCCTGTCCGCGGGACTCGAGGGAACGGCCGTCGAAGTCCTGCCCCTGTGCACCTCCTGCCGGGACGACCTCTTCTATTCCTACCGCCGAGAGGGTACCACGGGGAGGATGTGCTCCTTCCTCGGCTGGTGTGCCGATTCCCCGCGGTGCACTGAGGGCGAGAGAGCACCATGAGCGGTGAGAGGACACCCAATGCCCCTCCGATTCGGGTCATCGGGCTCACCGGGGGTATCGCCACCGGCAAGAGCACCGCGTCGCGGTTCTTTTCGGAAGCCGGGGTCCCGGTGGTGGACGCCGACCAACTCGCACGCCAGGTCGTGGAACCGGGGCAGCCGGCATGGGAAGAGATCCGGCGGGAGTTCGGCGACGCTGTCCTGCAAACCGACGGGGCTCTCGACCGAGAGGCCCTCGCTGAGATCGTCTTCGGCGATCCCGACGCCCGAAAACGCCTCAATGGCATCGTCCACCCCCGGGTGGCCGAAGAGGCCGCCCGCCAGGTGAAGAGACTTCTTGCCGCCGACCCGGAAGGGCTCGTGGTCTACGACGTCCCTCTCTTGTTCGAGACCGGCAGCGAAGACCGTTTCGAGTTGGTGGCGGTCGTGTACGCGCCCCGGAGCGAGCAGATCCGGCGCCTGCAAAAACGGGACGGCCTCTCCGCCGAGGCCGCCGAGCTCCGGCTGGACAGCCAGATCGACATCGAAGAGAAGGCCCGCCGGGCCCAGGTCGTGCTGGACAACCGGGGGAGCCGAGAGCACTTGCAGGCGCAAGTGCTGGAACTGATCCGCAATGTAAAGAAGGGGTCTCCTGCGTTTTTGCATTGACAAACTCAGGCCGAGCTTCTACAAGGGGCTTAGTTCACAGGCGAGAACTCCACGCACCCTCCTCGGTTCCGCCGCTCCGCCACGGTCCATCCCGCAGAGGCCCCACCCGAACGAGCGCCGGCACAGGCTGGACGTTTTCCGGCGCAGCACGGACACGGCCCTTCTGCTTGCGAGACAAAGAGCGACTTTGAGACGGCCCGCTAAGGAACCCCTTCCACCCTCCCCTCCCGGACCCCATCCGCCGCCAAGAATGAGAACCCAACCACGCCGAGCCAAGAAGCCCCCCCCAGATGGGAGTGCTGCGCCCATGCACCTGCAGGAACTCAAGAAGAAGAGTATCAATGAACTGACCGAGATGGCGGAGACCCTCAGCATCGAGGGCGCCACCCGGATGCGGAAGCAGGACCTGATCTTTGCTTTGCTCAAGGCCCAGACCGAGCAAAACGGGAGCATCTTCGGCGAAGGGGTCCTGGAACTGCTGCCCGACGGTTTCGGCTTCCTCCGTTCTCCGGACTACAGTTACCTGCCCGGGCCCGACGACATCTACGTCTCCCCCAGTCAGATCCGGCGCTTCAACCTGCGCACGGGCGACACGGTGAGCGGGCAGATCCGGCCGCCCAAGGACTCCGAGCGCTACTTCGCGCTGCTCAAGGTCGACATGATCAACGGCGACGGGCCCGACAGCGCCCGGACCCGGATGCTCTTCGACAATCTCACCCCGATCTACCCGAATCGGCGCCTCAAGCTGGAGAGCGAGCCCACCCGGTACGAAATGCGGGTGATGGACCTGATCGCCCC
>CAZYJP010000526.1:0-1824 GCA_964647795.1 uncultured Thermodesulfobacteriota bacterium | reverse complement strand
CTCGGCCGCCACCTCCCGGTCACCGGGGCCCCCAAGGATCACGACCCGGAAGCCCCGGGCCTCGAGGCCGCGGCCGACCTCGGAGAACCCTTCGGGAAGCCAGCGCTTCGTCGCCCACACCGAGCCGGGCGAGAGGGCAGCGAGCCGCTCGCGGGGGGACACACCAGATTCCTCCAGCACCTGCCCGACAGCCTCCGCCTCGGCTGGGGTGTACCCCACGTGCAGGGACCGGTCCCCGGGCACGGGCGCGGCCCCGAGGCCTCCCAAGAGGCTCAGGTTCCGGTCCACTTCGTGCAGGGCCAGGTCCCGCCGCACCCTGCGGTGGTACGCCCAGGAAAACCCCGCATCGGCAAACCCGACGCGGCGGGGAATCCCCGACAGGAGGGCGAGCAGGGAGGTTCGGTGGGACCGGTGGGGGGCGACGAGCAGGTCGAAGCGCCCTCCGCGGACCTTCCGGACCAGGCGTAAAAACCGCTCCCCCGACTTCTTCCCATAGGTCAGGAGGCCGTCCAGGTAAGGGTCCTCTTCGACCAACGGGAGCGCCTCGGGGGTGACGAGGGCCACCAGTCGTGCCGTGGGGTACAGGCGCCGCAGGGCCCGAAACAGCGGCGTCGTGAGCACGACATCCCCGAGGAACGCCGTCTGAACGACGAGGACTCCCGGCCCGGACACGGGATCCTTCCCTCCCGACCCGGCCTCACTCGTCAATCGGCGTCGCCTCCTCGATCCGCATCACCGGGATGTCGTCCTCGATCCGGTAGCGCAGACGGCAGGCGCGGCACAAGAGCGCAAGCTCGCCCGCGCGGTAATCGAGGTCGCCCTTGCACTGGGGACAGGCGAGTGAGTGAAGGGGCATCGAGCGCCTCCGGTCACGGGTGCAAGACGTGGGTCTTCGGCGAGGGACGACGGGGCGGGGCCCCGCCCTACCCCGCCCGCAGGAGGAGCCACAGGGTCACGGCGTACAGGCCGAGCCAGGCCCGCCACTCCCGGTGCTCGGACCACATGCGCCGCACGTCGTATTCCGCCGGCGAGGGGGGCCAGGCTTTCATGTCGGGGATGAACCGGGGAACCTCCTTCACGTAGGCCGCGAATGCCTCACCGTGGCGCTCCATGAGAGCCTTTTCCTCCCGGCGGACCAAGTGGTGGTACACCACGGCGAACAGGCCCAGGAACGTCCCGCCCAGAAGCCACTGGTTGGCCATGATCACCACGCCCAGGGCCATGAGAAAGCTGCCGACGTACAAGGGGTTTCGGGTGAGTCGATAGGGCCCCTCGGTCGCCAGCACGTAGCGCTTCACGATCGTGCCGCTCGACCAGGTGCGCACCGCCGCCCCGACAAGGGCGATCCAGAACCCCAGCAGCACGCTCGCGCGGGTAGGGCAGGCCAGTAGGATCACCACGGCCGCAGCCGGAAAACCCCAGGTCACTCGCTTTCGCACCAGGTTTCGGAAAAACCAGGTGGTCTCGTCCACCCTGCCCACGTCGCTCACGCCGCTCCTCCCTTGTCTATTTCCAGTATCGCCCCTATCACGTCGTCCAAGTCCTCCCCAACGACCTCCGCCCGCACACCGCAGCTGGCAAGCTCGGAGGCCGTCTCCCCGCCGTACCCGGTGAGCACCAACGCGGTCCGGCCACCCGCCCCGCGGCCCAGGTCCACATCGGCGAGCTTGTCGCCGACCACCCACGACGAGGCCAGGTCCGCCGCCCCATTTCCGGGCGGCGGCCAACACGACACCGAGATTCGGCTTCCTGCACTCGCATGCACCGTTGAAGACCGCTCTCCTCACGATCCCCAACTGCGGGGCAGGCGCCACCGCCGGTGTA
>CAZYJP010000525.1:0-1838 GCA_964647795.1 uncultured Thermodesulfobacteriota bacterium | reverse complement strand
TGTCCGAACTCGGGCATCTTCTCGAAATAGGGTCTCATCGCTTCCTCCGGGGTGACATTGCAAAGGCCAAGAGGCGAGGGGCGCCGGGGAGGGGGCGAGTCACCCCCCGGCTGTGAAGGACCCCCGAACCGGGTCCGTCTGCGTCCACTTCCGTTAGGCGATCACCAGCAGCACGGCGTCCTCTTCGACCGCGTCGCCCTGTTTGACGCGGATCTCCTGGATCACCCCGCCAGCCGGGGCAAACAACTCGGTCTCCATCTTCATGGCCTCGAGAATGATGACCGTGTCGTCCTTTTGCACCTGGT
Organism: uncultured Thermodesulfobacteriota bacterium; assembly: GCA_964647795.1. Lineage (GTDB taxonomy): Bacteria > Desulfobacterota > Deferrisomatia > Deferrisomatales > JACRMM01 > JBFLZB01. Next base: position 1,533 of record CAZYJP010000525.1, on the reverse strand, counting down.
CGCCCTGCCGGCACTCGAGCTTCCAGATTGTCCCAGCCAAGGGGGATCTCAATTCGGTCATGGTCCTCTCCCGGCCGGACGGTCCGGCCTCAGTGTTGGGCTCCCCGCGCGCCAGTGCGCGGAGCGCCGTTTGCCTCCATCCCTGCCCGCTACCCGAGAATGGACATGAAGATGCCCGCCGCGATGAGCGTGCCGAGAACCCCGGCGATGTTCGGTCCCATCGCGTACATGAGCAGATAGTTCTGCCGGTCCGCCTCGGCGCCGACCTTGTGGACGACGCGTGCGGCCATGGGCACGGCCGAAACCCCGGCAGCCCCGAGGAGCGGGTTGATCTTGTCGCGGGTGAACAGGTTCATCGCCTTGGCGATGAGGATGCCGCTGCCGGTGCTCACCATGAAGGCCATGAGCCCGAGAAAGAACACGAAGATCACGTCAGGTTTCAGGAAAGACTCCGCTTTCATGGTGGCCCCGACGCTGATCCCTAGGAAGATGGTGACGATATTCATCAGCTCGTTCTGGCTCGCGCCCGTCAGGCGCTCGACGACCTTGGACTCCCGGAAGAGGTTGCCGAGCATGAACATCGCCATCAGAGGGGCCGACGCCGGGATGAGCAGGATGATGATCACGGCAGAGATCACCGGGAAAAGGACCCTCTCCAACTGATGGACTTTGCGGCCCTTGCTCATGCGGATGCGGCGCTCTGCCTGGGTGGTCAGGAGCTTCATGACCGGGGGCTGGAGGAGGGGCACCATGGCCATGTAGGAGTACGCAGCCACCGCGACGGTTCCGAGCATGTGCGGCGCCAGTCGCGACGAGAGGTAGATGCTCGTCGGCCCGTCAGCGCCGCCGATGATCCCGATGGTCGCGGCCTCCTTGAGGTCGAAGCCGAAGAGGTAGGCGCAGAAAAACGTCAGGTACACGCCCACCTGGGCCCCTGCCCCAAGGAAGATCAGCCGGGGTTGGCTGAGCAACGGCCCGAAGTCGGTCATCGCGCCGAGGCCCAGGAAGATGAGGGGGGGGATCACCTCCCACCGCACCCCATAGTGGTAGAAGCGCCAGAGCAGGCCCTCGCCTTCTTCCATGAGGCCCGTCAGGGGCAGGTTGGTGACCAGGATGCCGAAGGCGATGGGGAGGAGGAGCAACGGTTCATACTGCTTGGCGATGGCCAGATACAACAGCAGCCCGGCGATCGCCCACATGACGATCATGCCCCAGGTCACATGGGGGAAACCCGATAGGGTCAGGAGCTCCAACAACGACGACAAGGCACCCTCGGTCATGAATCCCCCTTGGCGGTAAGCCGATCGACGGCCACCGAGGTGATCCGGATGGTCGCATAGAGCAGCCCCATCCCCAGGAACACGCCGACCGAGCCCGTCAAGAATACGAGAAACGCTTCACCCACTCGTCACCTCCTGCCGGCTGCGCCCGGGCATTTCTTGGGGTTCTCAAACGAACGGTGTGGGGGGAACCAGACCCGGGGTTCCGGGTGGGAGCTCCCTCCTGGGGGCGATTGGGCCGAAGGGCCATCCG
>CAZYJP010000524.1:0-1863 GCA_964647795.1 uncultured Thermodesulfobacteriota bacterium | reverse complement strand
GAGCAGGGGGTAGTCGCTCCCGAAGAGCAGCCGGTCTGCGCCCGCGATCTCTACGACCCGCCGGTAGACGTCGGGCTTGTAGAGAAACGGCCCGGCCGCGGTATCGTAGTACACACGGGACAGCACCTCGCCGGCCTCTCTGCGGAGGAGGTGGTACACGAAGAGCCCCCCACCCAGATGGGCCAGGATCCAGGAGGTTCCCGGGTGGCCCCTCACCAGTTCGTAGATCTCGGAGGGCTCCATCCTGGCCTTTCCCGGGTAGGCGTGACCCACGGGCTCGTTGGTGTGCAGCAGGAGCGGTACGCCCGCCTCCCGGCAGAGCTCGGCGAGGGGGGCCAGGCTCGCGCTCACCTCGGGCCCGAGGCCCGCGCGGTAGGTGGCGATCTCCCCCAGGCCCCGGGCGCCGCTCGCCAAACAGCGCTCCGCCTCCCGCACCGCCGGTGGCCCGAGGAGGGGGTTCACGCAGGCGAAGGGGAGGATGCGGCCGCGGAAGCGACGGCCGGCGTCGAGAACGTAGTCATTGCCCAGGCGAACCGTCTCGGGCCGGTCCCAGGAAAAGCCGAAAGCGCAAGCGGCATCGATGCCGCTCCCGTCCAGGTAGGCGACGAGGTCCGAGGCCCCGATGAGGCGGGCCTCGGGGTTCCGGTACAGGAGTCGGAAGTCGGGCTCGTCCGCGAAAAAGGCCTCGCGGTTCTCCCGAATCTCGGGCGGGCAGATGTGGGTGTGGACGTCCAGGATCATGGCCACCCGAAAGGCACAGTGTCCGAGGGAAAACCCAGCATACCGGCGCGGGTGCGGGGTGTCCATAGGCCGGAGCCCCCAGGATTCACCGCCTGCGATCGGGGCGGCGGGCTGTCCCTCCGCGCCGGCAGCCGATCCCCGGTCACCGGATGGGCGTGCTCCGACGCACCCGTCGGGTGGCATGCACGGTGCTTTCCCGGACGGTATTACTGTCGTGGAGCGGGAGTCTGCCTCTGCTCCAGGACAGCCCACGGCCACTGGACGAAGATGTGGCGGTGGATTCCGGGCCCAGCCCGCCCGGGACGGAACGTGGGAGCGCTCCCACCCGGTCAGGCCGCCGTGCCGAGGTTTGGAGGCCTCCAGCCCCGGCCGGTCATCAAGAGCGCGGTGGAGCAGGTCCGCCCCACCACCAGCGCCGCGGCAGCGGCGTGGATCCCCACCGCGCCCAGGTGCCCGATCCCCACGTAGAGCACGGCCCCGATCGCGGTCACTTCCGCCACGGTGGCCCAGGTGATGGGACCGGTGTCTCGGCGGTTGACCCAGAGGGACCGGAGGAAGGACAGGAGCACCGTGAGGGCAGGGATCGGGGTCAGAAGGCGGGTCGGCCAGACGGCGAGCCGTGCCAGGTCGGGCGAGAGGCCGGAGACGGTCAGGTACCAGACGTCCCCAGCCGGAGTGAAGGCGAGGAGGGCCAGCGCGGCGCTTGCCCCGGAAGCCAGGATCACCGCGAACCGCCTCAGGGGTCGGTAGCCCTCGCACCGGTCCCCGAGGAGGGCGATCCCCACCTCCTGGTAGGAGAGGCCGAGACAGCTGAACAGGAAGACCAGGGACCGCACCACGGGGAAGACCGCCAGGGATTCCACCGGGGACTTGCCCTGGGCAAGAAAGAAGGTCATGAGCGGGTGGACCGCCAGGGTGAGGGTCGTGCTGAGCGCCAGCGGGTAGTAGAAGGCTCCGATGGCCCGGTAGGTGAGGGGGGCCCGCCCTGGTTCGTCCGCCTCCAAGACCCTCCTGACGGCCTTCCGCGCCATGGCCCGGCTCGCCAGCGCCTCGGCGAGAACCCCGGCCGAGAGAGCCCCGCCCCCCACCAGGGCCCCATGCAGGCCGGCGGCCGCCAGGGCC
>CAZYJP010000523.1:0-1865 GCA_964647795.1 uncultured Thermodesulfobacteriota bacterium | reverse complement strand
CCAGGGCGTCCGCCTCGGCCTGCCCTGCGGCCGGAGAGGGCGCGGGCACCTCGAACGCCGGCCCCACCTTGTCCCGAAGCTCCACCACGAGGCGCTCGGCCAGCCGCTTCCCCACCCCCGGCACCGAGGTCAGCACCCCGAGATCGCCCTTGGCCAAGGCCGCGCGCAGGTTTCCGGCGCTGAGGCCGGAGAGCACCTTGAGGGCCAGCTTGGGCCCCACCCCGGTGACCCCCTGGAGGAGCCCGAAGAGCTCCTCCTCCTCGGCCGTGGCGAAACCAAACAGTCGGATCTCGTCCTCCCGGACGACCGTGACCACCCGGAGGCGGCACTCCCGTCCCACGCCGGGCAGGGCCGCGTAGGTCGACAGGGGGACGTCCACCCGGTACCCCACTCCCCCCACGTCCACCACCACCTGGCCAGGGGACGAGCGGTCCACGCGGCCGGCCAGGCTCGCGATCACCGGCCCTCCCCCCGTCGGGCCCCGTAGGCCTGGACCGTCCGTCGCGTCTGGAGGTGGCAGATGGCCACCGCCAGGGCGTCCGAGGCGTCGGCCCCGGCCGGCTGGGAGAGAGTGAGGAGGCGGCGGACCATGTCCTGGACCTGGTGCTTGTCCGCCCTCCCGTACCCGACCACGGCGGACTTGACCTGCATCGGGGTGTACTCGGTCACCGGCACCTCCGTGAGTTCCGCGGTCAGGAGCACCACGCCGCGGGCATGGCCGAGTTTGAGGGCCGACTGGGCGTTGCGGGCGTGGAAGATGCTCTCCACGCTCATCTCCTGGGGCCGGTAGGTCTCCAGCACTTCCCGGAGGCCCCGGTAGATGGCCGCCAGACGTGGGGCCAGAGCCTCGCCCCGCCCGCCGGAGATCGTCCCGTGGGCCACGTGGCCCAAGCGGTTCCCCCGCATCTCCACCACGCCGTAACCGGTGGTGCGCGAGCCGGGGTCGATGCCCAGGACCCGGATCATCCGGACTCGGCCAACCGTTCCATCTCCGCTTCGTCGATGTCGAAGTTGGCGTAGACCTGCTGCACGTCGTCGTTGTCCTCGAGCATCTCCATGAGCCGCAGGAGTTGCTCGGCCTCCTTGCCCTCCACCCGCACCGTGGTCTTGGGGACGCGGGTGAGATCCGCGGACTGCACCGAGAGCCCGGCTCCCAGCAGTCCCTCCCTCACGGCATGAAAGGCCTCTGGCTCGGTGATTACCTCCCAGAGATCGCCGCCGTCGCCCACGTCCAGGGCCCCGAGTTCCAGCGCCGCCTCCATCACCCGGTCCTCGGTCACCCCTTCCTTCGGCACCCCGAGAAAGCCCCTGGCCTCGAAGAGCCACGCCACGCAGCCGTTCTCGCCCAGGTTGCCCTTGTTCTTGCTGAAGGCATGGCGCACCTCCGCAACGGTCCGGTTTCGGTTGTCGGTCAGGACCTCCACGAGGACTGCCGCCCCGCCGGGTCCGTACCCCTCGTAGGACGCCTCCTCGTAGGTGTCCACCGCGCCCTCACCCGTCCCCTTGCGGACCGCCCGCTCGACGTTGTCTTTGGGCATGTTCACGTCTCGGGCCTTGTCGATCGCCAGCCGGAGCCGGGGGTTCATCTCCGGGTCTCCCCCGCCGAGCTTGGCGGCCACCATGATCTGCTTGGCAACCTTGGCAAAGGCCTTTCCCCGCCTCGCGTCCTCACGGCCCTTACGGTGCTTGATATTCGCCCACTTGCTGTGCCCTGCCATGCCGATACTTCTCCTGCTGTCTCCTGATCCTGCGGGGATACGCCGGCTCCAAAAGGTAACAGAATCCCGTTGCCGCGGAAAGGCCCCGGGGAAACCAGGATCCACCGCTGACACGTGCCCGGGGCCGGGGAGCCCCTCCGCTCCGCC
>CAZYJP010000522.1:0-1870 GCA_964647795.1 uncultured Thermodesulfobacteriota bacterium | reverse complement strand
CCCGCCTGGCGGGAGGACCCTCCCGGTCCTCCCGCCGCTCGAAGAGCGCCAGGGCGGCCCCGATAGCCCCGTAGTGGGCGGGGTGCTCGGGCGTCAGGAGCTGCCCGTTCATGGAGAAGGCATCCGCCAGGGCCCGCCTCACCCCGGGGTTTCGCGCCACCCCGCCGACGAACACCGTGGGGGCCTCCACCTGCCGAACCTTCACCACGCTGGCCTTGAAGTTTCGCGCCACCGCCTCGCACAGCCCCCGCAACACCTCGGCCGGCGAAGCCCCCTTCTGCTGGGCGTGGATCATGTCCGACTTCGCGAACACGGAGCACCGCCCGGCCACCTTGGCCCCCTTCTCGCAGGAGAGCGCGACGGCCCCCACGTCCTCGACCCGGTAGCAGAGCCGCGACGCCTGCTGGTCGAGGAACGATCCGGTCCCCGCCGCACACTCGCCGTTGGTGTCGTAATCGAGAATAGCCGTTCCCTCGTTTCCCGGGGTCCGGCCTTCCCCCGGCTCGATCGTGAGGAAACGCGCGCTCTCGCCCCCAATCTCGAACACGTGCCCCGCCCCCGGGTGCAGCCTGCCCACGGCCCGGGCCAGGGCGCGGAGCTCGTTCTCCCACGGGAGCTCGAGGTGGTCGGCCAGCAGGCGCCCGCCGGAGCCGGTGGCGCATACCCCCGCCCATTCCCCCGGCACCCGTTCCCTGAGCTCCTCCAGAAGCCGCAGCGCGGTGCCCAAGGGATCCCCTCGGGCGCGCCGGTAGGGGGTCAGGTACACCTTCCAGCCCCCTGCCAGAACAGCGCCGGCACAGCCGTCCCTCAGGGACCACCCGGCAGGAGACGGGCCGAGCGCTGGGCCCCCCCGGGTCAACACGGCGGCCTTGACGCTGACGGTGCCGACGTCGCAGCCGATGTAGACCGGCATACAGCCTCCTTTCCGGGGCGTCGCAGCTCACCGAGTGGAGCGGGCGGAAACCGGCAGTCTACCGAGGTGCGCGTCTGCTGCCAACCCCCCAGGAGCGGTCGGAAGCCCGCACCGGGCCTCGAAGATGCCGGAGCCTGGGGTCCTCTGGAGACCCGCGATCGGGGGAGAAGGACCGTGGCCGCCGGCCTGAAGATCGGCCGGCCGGTGCTCACATCAGACGCACGGAAACCCGGGGCCTGGGAGGCACCCTCGCCCACTCCAGCGCCGGATACCCCACCGTGAGGACCACGTAGACGCGATGCCCCGAGGGCACGCCAAACCGCCTCGCCAGGCGCCGGAACCGCTTCAGCACGGCCGAGGCGTAACCGATGTAGCAGCTGCCGAGCCCCAGGCTCGGTGCCAGAAGGGCCACCTGGGAGGCGGCCAGGGCACAGTCGACCTCGGCCGTCTCCCCCTCGGGGGCGTGAAAGAGCAGCACGAGGGGAGCTCCGTGAAAGAGGGGATCCTCGCCCCGGGCCAGACGTTCCTGGGCTCGGCGGACTCCCGGAAGGGCCTCCTGGAGCTCCCGGGTCTTCCCGCGGCCCAAGACGACCCGCAGGGCGGCCCGTCCCCACCGGGTTTCCACCAGGGTGAAGAGTCTGCGGTAGAAGGCCACGACCGCTTCCCTCAGGTGTCCCCTGCGGGCCTCGGTTGCCACGGCCACACAACCCAGGTCGCGGGCGTTGTGGCCCGTGGGGGCGGACCGGGCCCCTTCGAGGAGCTCATGCAACGCCTCGCGCCCCACCGGCCGGCCCTGGTAGACTCGGGTGGACCGCCGACCTTGAAAGCACCCCAATACCTCTGGGGCGGACAGAGGAGCGCCGGCGCCGTGAAAGCCCTGCGGGTCCAGGTCCCGGTGCTCGAGAGCTTCGCCGGGGCACACCGCAACGCACTGCCCGCAGCGGATGCAGAAGGGAG
>CAZYJP010000521.1:0-1874 GCA_964647795.1 uncultured Thermodesulfobacteriota bacterium | reverse complement strand
GAGGCGGCTCCAGAGCTCCTCGGTCACGAAGGGCATGAAGGGGTGCAACAGCCGGAACATCGCGTCCAGGGTCCGCACCAGGGTCTGCTGGGTTCCCCGGCGCGCCTGGGAGTCCGGGGCTCCATACAAGGGCCGCTTGGCCATCTCGATGTACCAGTCGCAGAACTCCCTCCACAGAAACTGGTACGCGGCCCCGGCGGCCTTGTCGAACTCGTACTCCTCGAGGCTTCGGCGCACCCCTGCGGTGGCGGCACGCAGCCGGGTGAGCACCCAGCGGTCCTGGGGCAGAAGCTCCCCGAAGGGGACCTCCGGCGCCTCGGAGTCGAGGTCCTCGAGGTTCATCAAGGCGAACTTTGCTGCATTCCAGATCTTGTTGACGAAGCGTGAGTAGCCCTCGATCCGCTCCGTCGAGAAGCGCACGTCGCGACCCTGGGCCGCGAAGGCGCAGAGAGTGAATCGGAAGGCGTCGGCGCCGTACCGGTCGATCACCTCGAGGGGGTCGATGACGTTGCCCTTGCTCTTGGACATCTTCTGGCCCTTCTCGTCCCGCACCAGGGCGTGGATGTACACCTCGCGGAAGGGCACGTCTCCCATGAACTTCAGGCCCATCATCATCATCCGGGCAACCCAGAAGAAGATGATGTCGAACCCGGTGACCAGGGCGTTCGTCGGGTAGAACTTGGCGAGCTCGGGCGTGCGGTCCGGCCAGCCCATGGTGGAGAAGGGCCAGAGTGCCGAGGAGAACCACGTGTCGAGCACGTCGGTTTCCTGCTCGATCTCCAGGGAGCCGCAGCGGTGGCAGGCGGCAGGATCCTCCCGGGCCACGGAGAGGGCGCCGCAGGCCGCGCACGTGAAGGCCGGGATCCGATGGCCCCACCAGATCTGGCGCGAGATGCACCAGTCCCGGATGTTTTCCATCCAGTGGTAGTAGGTCTTCTCCCACTGGGCAGGGACGATGCGGGTGCGCCCCTCCCGAACCGCCGCCAGGGCAGCTTCGGCCAGGGGTTGGACCTTCACGAACCACTGGCGGGAGACCAGGGGCTCGATGGCGGTGTGACACCGGTAGCAGTGCCCCACCGCGTGGGCGTGCGGCTCCTGCCGGACCAGCGCGCCGCAGGCCTCCAGGTCGGCCAGGACCCTCTTGCGGGCCTCGTAGCGGTCCAGGCCGGCATACGCGTCCCCGGCCTCGTCCGTCATCGTGCCGTCCTTTCCGATCACCGCCACCTGGGGGAGCCCGTGGCGAAGCCCGATGGCGAAGTCCGTGGGGTCGTGCGCCGGGGTCACCTTGACTGCCCCGGTTCCGAACGCCGGGTCCACGGCCCCGTCGGCCACGAGCGGGATCTCGCGCCCCACGAGGGGCAGCACCAGCACTCTGCCGGTCCGGCCGAGGTAGCGCTCGTCGTCGGGGTGAACGGCGACGGCGGTGTCCCCGAGCATCGTCTCCGGTCGGGTGGTGGCCACGACGACCTCGCCCGAACCGTCGGCGAAGGGGTAGCGCAGGTGCCAGAGCCGCCCCTCGGCGTCCTCGTGTTCCACTTCGAGGTCCGAAAGCGCCGTGTGACACCGGGGGCACCAGTTGGTGATGTAGTCGCCCCGGTAGATGAGCCCCTCATCGTAGAGGCGGCAGAAGACCTCGCGCACGGCCCGGGAGAGGCCCTCGTCCATGGTGAACCGCTCGCGCTCCCAGTCACAGGAAGCCCCCAGGCGCCGGAGTTGCCGGATGATGGTTCCCCCGGACTCCTCGCGCCACCTCCAGACCCGGGCCACGAAGGCGTCGCGACCCAGGGCCTCCCGGGAGCTGCCCTCCTGGGCGAGCATCCGTGCCACCACGTCCTGGGTCGCGATGCCCGCGTGGTCGGTGCCGGGCATCCACA
>CAZYJP010000520.1:0-1877 GCA_964647795.1 uncultured Thermodesulfobacteriota bacterium | reverse complement strand
CCACACCGCCGGCCCATGCCGGGTCCAGGGGCGTCCGTCGGGTTCCGGCCTCGGCGAAGTCGAGCCAGAGGCCCTCGGCCAGCAGGACCTCCAGGCGCGTGGAGCCTCGCAAGCGGAGCTTCCGGCGCAGGAGCCGCAAGAGGGTTGCTTCGGCGGCGGGAAGTGCGCGCTTGCGCGCCCGCAGTCGGGGAGCCAGCTGGCGTGTCCGCCGCCGCTCGGCGAGAGCCCGGTCCCTGTTGTCCCGCACCGCGGCCAGGATTCCCTCGATCTCCAGGTCGTCGGGGTCTGCGGCCAGGGCGGAGTGCAGATGGGACTCGCTGGCCTCCCAGCGCCCTTCGGCGGCGTGGATCAGCCCCAGGTCCAGGTGGGCCGGGTGGTACGAGGGGTGCGCCGCGAGTGCGTGCTCCAGCAGCGCACGCCCCTCCTCTTTCTTTCCGGTCTGGTAGAGGGTCCACCCCATGGCGCAGAGGCATCCGGGGTGGTCCGGCTCGTCCGCCAGGCCGGCCTCGAGTTGGGACAGGGCCTCGTCCCAACACTGGGACCGGATCAGGGCGTCGGCCAGGAGAAGCCGCTGGTGGGCGCCGGAACCATGGAGCCCCACCAGGCGCCTCAGGCTCAGGGCCGCCTCGTCGTGGCGCTGGAGCTCCAGGAGGGCATATCCCCGGTGGTACAGCAGGAAGGCCACCGCTTCGCCGTCCTCCGGCGCCACGAGGGGCTCGACGCGCTCGACGAGCCGGAGCACGGTCTCCCAGTTGTCGTCCAGGGATTCTCTCTCGATGAGGTGCAGCAGCAGTCCGATGTGGGGCACGGGCGTCTCCGGGGGGGGCCGGCCGGTGAGGGCGGACTATACATCGCAGGTGACCCCTGGGAAAGGGGGAAGGAGGAGGGTGTGGACCCGAAAACGCATGGGTCGATCGATCCTCGTCTGGTGGGAATCATCGAGGACCTGGCGGAGGGGAGCAGCCGGGTGAGCCTCCGCTGCCTCCCGGAGATGGCGGCCGACGCAAGCGGTCTCGTGCACGGCGGATTCACGTTCGGGCTGGCCGACTACGCGGCGATGATGGCCGTGAACGACACCAAGGTGGTCCTGGGTGCGGCCGACGTCCGCTTTCTGGCCCCGGTTCGGGTGGGCCTGAAGGCGGTCGCGGAAGGCCGGGTGACGGAGGAGAAGGGAAGGAAGCGGCTGCCACGGGTGTATCTTCGGCGGGGGATCAACCCTGGAGCAGGGCCAGCGCCCAGGCACCGACCACCGCGGCCAGTGCGGCGAGGCCCGCTGCGACGGAGACTCTCCACCCCGGAACGCCCCGCAGCGGCCGCGGCCACCAGGTGAGGGCCCCGCCGACGATCCCCCAACCGAAGCCGAAGAGGTGCGCCAGATAATCGGTGCGCTCCCCTCCGACTCCGGTGAGAGCCAGGACTCCCCCCCCGGCGCCCAGGGGCAGCACCCAGCGCCTCCAGTCCCGGCGGAAGGCCCCCCAGGCGGCCCGGCCGACGAGAAGGCCCAGGACTCCGAAGACGGCCGTGGAACTGCCGACGCTCAGGTGTGTGGAGGGCCGGACGAGGGCATTGGTGAGGTTCCCGAGGATTCCCGTGGCCAGTGCCGATGCCACGCCCACGCCTACCCCCAGTTGCCGGTTCAGGTGGACGAGGAGCAGCCCCCCGAGGATCAGGTTGCCCGCCAGGTGCAGGCCGTCGGCGTGGAGGGTGAGGGCGGTCACGAGGCGCCACACCTCGCCCCCGAGCACCCGGGAGGCGTCCAGGGCTCCCAGTCGGTGCCACTCCGCTGCGATCCCGAGCACCCTCCCCGGGGCCTGGAAGGTCAGGTCGTGGAAGAGGCCGAGCGCTACCAGGACGGCCCAGGTGCGGGCGTCGTTGTG
>CAZYJP010000519.1:0-1884 GCA_964647795.1 uncultured Thermodesulfobacteriota bacterium | reverse complement strand
AGATTCGCGCCGAGACTGGCGAAGGTTGCTGCAAAGCCGCGCCGAAGCCAAGTTTGAACTCGCGGTGACTCGATGACTGCATTGCGGAACCCATGCGCCAGAAAACCGTAAACCACGAATACGATAAACGTCATAACCATGAATGTAGCGCTCAGGACAAGAAGTTGGATAAGCGGTTCAGCGGCTCCGGGCTGAACAAATTGCGGCAGAAACGCCAAAAAGAAGATGGTCAGTTTCGGATTGAGGATGTTGAGCAAGAATGCCTTTACGACCAAACCAGCAGCCGTGCTTGTGGACGCGCTTCCGTCAATGGCAAAAGCCGATTTGTCACGCCATATGGCAAAGGCAATGTAGAACAAATAGGCGACGCCTGCGTACTTCAGGGCTTGGAAGGCGAGGGCGCTGGTGTGCATCACCGCAGCGAGGCCGAGAACGGTAGCCAGGAGATGAGGCACGATGCCCGCTGTGCACCCGAGCGCCGCAAACACACTTGCCTTTCGACCATGGGCGAGGCCGGTGGAAACGGTATAGATGACCCCGGTGCCTGGAATGAGCACCACAACGAGCGATGTAATTAGAAATTCAACGCTGAGCATTTTGTGAATCTCCGTATTACCGGTAGCGTGATTGTGACGCCCAACGGATAGAGTTGTATCCGAAGTGCCGGCAACGGGAATCCAGAGGACGCCGGCCGCGGTTCGGGGCCGTCGTCAGGTCTGGGGCAGCGAGGGCGGCATTCCGGATACAACCTGTTGAACGAAGCCGCGTGGCCGGCGCCGCTTGACGCCGGTCGTAGCTCTTCTATGGGGTTTGTATTCGGGGGTTTGTATTCGGGGTTTGTATTCGGGGGCGGGGGGGCCCAGGGGGGAAGGTGGGGAGGCAAGGCGGTGTGCAGCAGGACGGTGAGCGTCCTCGCCGGACGGGTCGGGCTCGAAACCTCGCGGGTGTTGGATCGCACGGGCACCCCCTTGGGGGTCTTTCTACCTCGTTTCTGGCCCAAATGCCAGACCTTCCCTGGGGCGTCGATCGGGGGCGCCGTTGCGGTAGTCCCCCTTGACGCCCGCCCTTCCCCCGGTAGACTTACGCATATCTTACGCACAACGGTCTTGAGCCCCGGGAAGTGGCGGAAACTCCGCAGGGCGCGTGCGGGAGCCGAGCCGCGAGGCGGTGCCGGGAAGGGGTAGGAATCGTGGCAGGGGAGTACGCCGCACTCTGGTGCAAGAGCAACTTCTCGTTCCTGGAGGGCGCGAGCCACCCCGAAGAGCTGGTGGAGCGGGCCCACGAGCTCGGGCTCCGGGCCCTGGCCCTCACCGACCGGGACGGGGTGTACGGCGCGGTGCGGGCCCACGTGCGGGCTCGGGAACTCGGCGTGCGCCTGATCGTGGGGGCGGAGGTGACGATCTACTCTTCCGCCGTCCCTGGGGAGGGGGGCGGGCGGAGCACCCGGACGGCCGCTCGACCGAAACACCGCAGCCCGGAGGCCGCAGGCGATCCGAGGATACCGGCGCACCTTGGACAGAGCAGGCCCGAATCACCCGGCATCGGCCGGGTGCGCAGCCTGTCCCCCTCCCCAGGGACGTCCTCCCTCACCCTCCTGGCCCAAGACCGCCCCGGCTACGCCAACCTCTGCCGGCTGCTCACCAAAGGCCGGCTCCGGAACGCCAAGGGGAGCTCCTCGGTCACCTGGCCGGAGGTGTGCGAGCACTCCCCCGGGCTCCTGGCTCTGTGGGGCGGGGATCGGAGTCTCCTGGCATCCGAGGGGGGCCAGGAAGAGATCGGCCCCCTCCTGAAGGAGGCCTTCGGCGACCGGCTCTACGCCCTGGCGGCCCGCCACCGGCGGGCCGAAGAGGTGGGGGAGGAGGCGCGGCTTCGGGAGCGGGCGGC
>CAZYJP010000518.1:0-1885 GCA_964647795.1 uncultured Thermodesulfobacteriota bacterium | reverse complement strand
GGTGGCCGTCCGGGGGCACCCCCGAGGCGCTCGGCGTCTTTCCTCCGGGCCGGACGCGAGGCGGCCGATGGCTCGCTCAGAGCCTGGAGAGGGCTGCCGGTGGGGTCATGCCGCCGGGGTGGGGGGTGGACGGCCTGGAGGATGCCGTCGAGGAGCGTTGGACCGAGTTCGAGGCCCTTCGGGCCGGGGAGCTGCCCCGGGCCCTCGCGGCGCTGGAGGAAGGGGTGCGGAACCTTCCCGCGTGGGTGGAGCTCCGGGGTGTGTTTCGCTATGTGCACCCTCTCGACGGTCCGGACCGCAGGGCCCAGCAACTCCGGGTGTGCGAAGAGGCCAGGATCCGGGTGCTCGGCGGCGCGGATTTCGCGGCCGTGGCCGGGGAGGTTTCCCAGGGGGGAACCCGGGCCCAGGGTGGTGCCCTGGGGCGGCGGTACGTGATGCCGGGGAGCCTCGTCAACGACGCCCTCCTGGCAACAGACCCCGGCGATGTCACACCGGTCCTGGAGGCTGCCAACGGGTACTGGTTCTATCGCGTGGAGGCCCGGGGGCCGGCCCGGGCCGTGCCGCTCGGGGAGACGCCCTGGGACGCCCGGCGCATTCTTCTGCGCCAGGCACTGGCGGCAAAGATGGGGCCGGAGACCGCTGTCGGCTCTCAGCCCCTGTCTGAGCCCGGGAGTGCTCCGTGAGGGGACTTCCCCCGGCCCGCCGGCCACCTCGGCTCGGTTTCGGGGACCGGGTTGCCCTGGTCGCCCCGGGAGGCGCGGTGGGTGAGGACCGCATCCGGGGTGCCGTGGGGCTCCTGGAGTCACGGGGCCTTCGGGTGAGTCTCCGGGAGGACATCACCGCGTCGCACCGGTACCTGGCCGGGGACGACCGGCGGCGGCTCGAGGAGCTCGTGTGCGCCCTGGGAGACCCGCAGATTCGGGCGGTTTTTCTGGCCCGAGGAGGGTACGGGTCCCAGCGACTCCTCGCTTCCCTGCGGCCCGAGGGCCTGGGGGAGCCAAGGGCGGTCATCGGGTTCAGCGACAACACGGCGCTCCTGGAGTTCCTGCGCCGCGCCGGCTGGGCCGTGCTCCATGGGCCCCACCCGCGGGCGGACCACCCCGACGAGCTCGACGCGGTGCTGGGCTGCCTGGGCTTTTATGGTCAGCCGGCGCGCCCGGCGTCCCTTGGGCTGCGGTCGTGGGGCGGGGGGATCGCGGGGCCGGTCCTGGCCGAGGTGGGGGGCGGGTGCCTCTCGCTTCTGGCGAGCTCCGCGGGCACCCCGTACGCCTTCCGGGCGGCAGGTCGGATCGTCTACCTCGAAGACGTCAACGAGCCCGTCTACCGCCTGGACCGGATGCTCTACCAGCTGCGAGCCTCTGGGGGACTTGCGGAGGCGTCGGCCGTGGTCTTCGGCGTGCCCGAGACCTTCCTCTCCCCGGGGGACGCCTTCGGCCACCTGGAAGACCTGCTGTCCGAGTTCGCGGCCTCGATGCCCTTCCCGGTGCTCTCCGGCGTCTCCTCGGGTCACGGCACGCTGAACCTACCTCTGCCCTTCGGCCCCCGGGCGCTCCTCGATCCCGAGCGGGGCACCCTGGCCTTTGTGGAGGATCTGGTCTCGTGAATCGCCCCTCTTGCGGTTTTCATCGGACCGATCCGTCGGATCCGAGCGATCCGTCCGTTCTTAGCCTTCCCCACTCCAGGCCCGGCCGGCTCCTGATCCTGGGGTACGAGGGTCTTGCACCCCCGAGCGCCCTCTTCGCCTTTGCCGCCCGCTTCGGCCTCGGGGGGGTCGTCCTCTTTGGCCGCAACTGCCCCGACGCGGCAACGGTCGCCGCCGCCACCGCGGCGCTGCGCCGGGGGCTCGCCGAGGCCGATCCCGGCTCGCCCGCCCTCGTCCTGGTGG
>CAZYJP010000517.1:0-1885 GCA_964647795.1 uncultured Thermodesulfobacteriota bacterium | reverse complement strand
GTCGCGCCCCCACCGCAGCCTGAGGCCGTGGCGCCCCCCCCGCGCTTCCAGGTACGGGAGGTCGAAGTTGAAGAGATTGTGACCTTCCAGCACGTCCGGGTCGCGTTCGGCGATCAGCCGGGCCACCTCGGCCAGCATCTCCTGCTCGGAGAGGCGGTCGCCCCGCACACTGGCCTCCCAGCCCGTGGAGTCGGACAAGCTCACGAGGGTGATCCGGTCCTCCTCCCGCAGGGGGTTCGGGAATTCGAACCCCTCGGCCACGGTGGTCTCGATGTCGAGTTGGAGCCGGAGAAGGTCCTCGAAGCGGAGCCCCTTGTAGAGGGTTCGTCCGGTTTCGGTCAGGTACTGCTGCACCGGGTCGGAGAGAAAATAGAAGGGGGCGTCGGCGGCGCCGGGCGAGCGGCCGGTCGTGTCCCGGAGGTGTCGGAGTGCCCCCTGGAGGGCCTTCCAGCCCGGGAAGAAGGCTGCGGCCCGGTACTCCCAGGGGCCGGAGAGCTCCTCGATCCGGGCGGTGTCGGCCCAGGCGCCCATCACCTCCGGGGTCTCGAGGAACAGGAAGGGGGAGAAGCGGTCGTCCTCGGTCACCACCCGCGGCCCGTCTCGCACGAACAACCGCACGCGGTCGTCGGCCACCACCTCGACGGCTACGATCGCTTCCTTGGGATCGGCTCCGAAGAGAGCCGGGTTCGCATAGGGGAGCCGGTTCATGGGCCTCCTTCCGAGCGTTCGCACCATAGCTGGCGCCGGATCGAAGGGCAAGGCGAGGCCCCGTCAGGGACGAAGATGGACCCCGGCCTCCGGGCGGAGCAGGGGATCCTGACTGTCCTTCCGCAATCGGCTCTGCTTCGATAGGATGGTTCGGAAGAGGCCAAGGCACCTGAGGAAAGATGGAGGGCAGGACCTCGCGGTTCAACCCTTCTTGAGGAGGGTGGGCAGCAGGTCGACGACGACCTCCCGGTTGGCGGCCCACAGCTGGGCGAGGGGGCCGCGGACGGTCTCCCAGCGGCAGTCCGGGTCGGAGGCGCCGGCGACGACCCGGTCGATCAGGTCCCCCATCTTCTTGAGGTCGAGCAGGTCGGCCATCATCCGTTGAATCTTCGCGACATCCCCGTCCGGCCGCTTGAGCTCCATTTCGAGCTCCCCGAGAAGGGACTCCATCGCGTGGAGGCGGGCCGTCGGGGGGGGCAGGGGTGTGGCGGGGGATGGGTTCTGGGCTCCGCTCTTCTCCTTCACGGGCTGTTCCTCCTCGGTTTGTCCCCCCCCGGCCGGGCCTAGTTGCCTCGCTTCGAGCCCGGAGGCGACCGTTTCTCCTTGCCCGGGCGGCGTCGGTGGAACGGCGCGCTGTCGGGCCTGCTGTGCCGGCTCTCGCCGCAGCATGGCCTCCACCCGCGTCAGGTCGGAGAGGATCTCCCGGACCTCCGCCGGTGAGGTCTCGTCGCGCCGCCACATGGCCCCCGTCGTAGTCGCCACCCGGAGGGATTCGAAACGGCGGAGGTCCTCCCGGTCCTCCCCGAAGCGCAGCCAGTTCCGCACGGAGCTCACCCAATCGGTGAATTTCGGCTGTTGGGTGCCCACCGATTGAGGGTTCGCTCGAAACTCCGCGAGCTGTTCCAGGAGGCGTTCCGTCTCCGAAGTCACGGTGGATCCTCTCGGCGGGAGTCGCGGTGCGCTCGGTGCACGGTGAGCACGGCGGGCGCTCACGAGGAACAGAACGGCATTCCGGGTCCGGAGCTTTAGCAGGCCGTTGAAGAACGGCCTGCAGCGCGCCCCACGTTGCTGAAAAACCAAGGGAGGGGGCTTTCAGCACCTGTTAGGGGACGGTGGGAAGCCCCCGCGGCGGAGAGGCCGTCGCGCCGCAGGCGCACGGGAGGCGTGGAGCGGTGGT
>CAZYJP010000516.1:0-1887 GCA_964647795.1 uncultured Thermodesulfobacteriota bacterium | reverse complement strand
CCTCGACGTCTACGACGTGCTCATCGTGGGCGGAGGCCCGGCCGGGCTCACCGCGGCCATCTACACCGCGCGGGAGCGGCTGCGCACCCTGGTGCTCGAAAAGGGCCTGCCCGGCGGCCAGGCGGCCGTGACGGGGCAGATCGAGAACTACCCGGGCTTCCCCGACCCGGTGTCCGGGGCCGAGCTCACCGAGCGAATCCTGCGCCAGGCCCAGCGCTTCGGAGCCGACGTGCGCACCTTCCAAGAGGTATCGGTTCTGCGCCCCGGGGGTCCCCTCCTGGAGCTGGAAGTCGACGGGGCGATTCACCGCGCGCGCAGCGTCATCGTCGCCTCGGGCTCGGTGTACCGCCGGATCGGGGTGCCGGGGGAGGAACGGCTCATCGGCCGGGGGGTGAGCTTCTGCGCCACCTGCGACGCCCCCTTCTTCCGGGGCAAGCACGTGGTGGTGGTGGGCGGGGGCAACTCGGCCCTCCAGGAGACCGTGCACCTGGCCGAGTTCGCGTCGCGGATCACCCTGCTCCAGTTCCTCGACCACCTCACCGGCTCCGCTGTTCTGCAGGAGCGCGTTCACTCCCTGGACCGGGTGGAGGTCCTCCTCTCCCAGCGCGTGACCCGGATCGTGGGCGAGGGGACCGTTGAAGCGGTGGAGATCGAAGGACTCGCCTCCGGAGAGCTCCGCGAGATCCCCTGCGACGGGGTATTCGTCTTCATCGGCCTGGTTCCCAACAGCGGCTTCCTGGCGGGCTCAGTGGACCTCGACGAGACAGGCTTCGTGCGTACCGACCCGGTCACGCTGGCCACCTCGGTGCCCGGCGTCTACGCGGCAGGGGACGTACGGGCAGGCAGCGCCAAGCAGATCACCGCCGCCGTGGGCGAGGGGACCGTGGCCGCCTTCATGGTCCAGGCATGGCTCGAGAAGGAGCTCCGCAACGCCCAGGGAGAACCGGAGTGAACCCATGAGGAAGGTCGCCGTGGTATACACCAGCCGGACGGGGGAGACCGAGAAGATGGCCCGTACCATTGCCGAGGGGGTGCGCGCCATGGGCGGGGAGGCCGAGCTCTTCCGGGCCGAAGACCTCTCCGACCCCGCGGTACTCGGAGCCTACGAAGCCCTGGCGGTGGGCACCCCCACTCAGGAGGCGAAGGCTCTGCCCGAGATCACCGCCTTTCTCGACCGACTCGCGGCAAGCGGGGTGCGCGGCAAGTTCGCGGCCGCCTTCGGGTCCTACGGCTGGAGCGGCGAGGGCCCCCACATCGTCGCGCTCCGGCTGGAGAGGGAGTGCGGGATGAAGATGGTGGCCGAGCCCCTGCGGGCCCGCCAGGGGGTGAAGGACGCCGACCTGGACGGGTGCCGGGCCTTCGGCATGAAACTGGTCTTCGCCGCGTGACGAACCACGAAGAGCTTCTCCTGGCACGGCTGGCCGAGGCCTGCGGGGTGCTCCCCGGCTACCACGACATCTGGGGGGAATATCACCGGGCCGAAGCAGAGACCCTGCGCGAGGTGCTGCGGGCCCTGGGCGCCGACGTCTCGGGGCCCGAGAGCCTGGGGCGGGAGCTTGGGGCGAGGGAGAGGGCGCCCGGTCAGCGCCTTCTCGAGCCCGTGATCGTCCTGGCCGAGGGGGAGGGCCAGGTGCTGCGCGTGACCGCCCCTGCCTCCGAGACCGGTTGGGATGTCGAGGCGCACGTGCGAGGCCGGACGGTCCTCCTGCGGCAGATCGGTCCGGACCCGGCCGCGGAGGCCGACGGCCGCGCCACCTTGCTGCTGGCCCCTTCCCCCGCGCTTCCCACCGGGCTCCACGAGCTGGAGGTGGTCTTGTCCTCACCCGCCGGCCGCGAGGCGTCGAGAATGGTGTCCCCCACCCGCGTGTGGGAGACCTCCTTGATCGC
>CAZYJP010000515.1:0-1889 GCA_964647795.1 uncultured Thermodesulfobacteriota bacterium | reverse complement strand
TGGAGATGGACGGGTTCGAGTCCAACGAGGGCGTGATCCTGATCGCGGCGACCAACCGGCCCGACGTGCTCGACCCTGCCCTGTTGCGGCCGGGTCGTTTCGACCGTCAGGTGATCATCCCCCGACCGGACGTGAAGGGCCGGGAAGGCATCCTCAAGGTCCACACCGAAGAGGTCCCCCTGGCCGGCGACGTGGATCTCTCGGTCCTCGCCCGGGGTACCCCCGGCTTCAGCGGCGCCGACCTGGAGAACCTGGTCAACGAGGCGGCCCTGGCCGCGGCGCGGGCCGAGAAGGCCGCCGTGGCGATGGAGGACTTCGAGAAGGCCAAGGACAAGGTGCTCATGGGCGCGGAACGGCGGAGCATGGTGCTGTCCGACGAGGAGAAGCGTCTGACCGCCTACCATGAAGCCGGACACACGGTGGTGGCGTGGATGCTTCCCCAGGCGGATCCGATCTACAAGGTCTCCATCATTCCCCGCGGGAGGGCCCTGGGCGTGACGCAGCAGCTCCCGATCGACGAGCGTCACACCTACAGCCGGGAGTACCTGGTGGACCGGATCGCCGTCTTTCTCGGGGGCCGGGCGGCGGAGGAGATCTTCCTCGGGAACATGACTACCGGGGCCGGGGACGACATCGAGAAGGCCACGGATATCGCCCGCCGCATGGTGTGCAAGTGGGGGATGAGCGAGCGGCTGGGGCCGATGACCTTTGGCAAGGAGGAGGAGCAGATCTTCCTGGGCAAGGAGATCGCGAGTCACAAGAACTACAGCGAGCAGACGGCCCAGTCCATCGACGAGGAGATCGAGGCCCTGGTCCGGGACAACCTGGAGAGGGCCCGGAAGATCCTCCTGGATGCCCGAAGCCGGGTGGAGAAGCTGGCTGAGACCCTGCTGGTCAAGGAGGTCCTGGTCGCCGAAGAGATCGAGGCGATCGTGGCGCCGGGGGGAGAATCGCCTCCCGGAGGGTCGGGGGGCGAATCTGCGCAGGGGAGCGGTCCGGCGGACGAACATCCGGAGACCGGCCGCCAGACCGAGCTCAAGTTCTGAGGCTGCCGATGCCCTACGACGTGCGTCCCCTGGACCTCAGCGATCCCCGGCGGGCCGAGGTCGAGCTGGCCCGAGTGGGCGCCGACCCGGCCGGCGTGGCCAAGATGCGCGACAAAGCCGGCTTCTTGGCCCTGCGGGTGTCGGGGATCAAGTCTCCGGGAGCGAACATCCTCAAGCAGGAGATGCTCTCCGCCGGGGGGGACGCGGCCGTCGGCCGCTGGGTGGTCAACTGCTCCGAGGAGCGGAGCGACGCGGTCATCCTCGGCACCCGCAAGCAGATGCGGGCACTGGTGCGCAAACTCCGGCCCCAGCCCTTCGGGCTGAAGGCCCTGGCCCGGGAGATCGAGGAGGCTCTGGCTGCCCAGACGAGAGAGTTCGACCTCTCGTGGCCGGGGGGCGTCCTGCACCTCTCGGCGCGACCCCACGTGATGGGTGCCCTGAACGTGACACCGGATTCCTTCTCTGACGGCGGAGACTTCTTCACCCCTGAGGCGGCGTTGGACCGAGCCCTGGCCATGGTCTCGGAAGGGGCCGACATCCTGGACGTGGGCGGGGAGTCCACCCGCCCCGGCAGCGAGCCCGTCACGGTCGAGGAGGAGTTGCGGCGGATCCTGCCCGTGATCGAGTACCTGGCGCCGCGAATTTCCGTCCCTCTCTCGGTGGATACGGTCAAGTCCGGGGTGGCCCGCGCCGCCGTCGCTGCCGGTGCGTCGATCGTGAACGACGTGAGCGGCCTGCGAGCCGGCGTCTCCGTGGAAGTCCAGGAGGACGGGAAGCCCTGGATACATCTCTCGATCTCATATCCATTCAGTAAGTCGGCGGCCGCGTCCGAGCACAACATGC
>CAZYJP010000514.1:0-1896 GCA_964647795.1 uncultured Thermodesulfobacteriota bacterium | reverse complement strand
GAAGGGGTGTCCCCGCAGGCCCCGGCACGCCGGGCTTCACCCGTTTGCGCCAGCTACAGCGGGTCGGTCGAGGAGGTACGGGGCTGCGCTCCAAAGCTCCCCGGCCCCGCCCGAAACTCTGGTGGTGGATCTTGGACAGCGAGGCCGACCGCCCGTATCGCCGACCTCCCGCAGTCACCCCTCGGCTCGAGGGCAGTCCGGGGAAGGCCGCCCTTTCCGCCCTTCATTGATCCAGGTCATGTCCTCCGGCAGGGAGGCCGGCTATCCTCCTCTCAACAGCGAGACGGAGGAGCGACCATGACTATCTCGAACGGGCTCGCCGAGCGGGCCATCAAGGACGTCGTCACGGAGCACCCGGCAATCGGTGCCATCCTGGCCGAGCACGACATCGGCTGCGTCACCTGCGGGGTCGGCATCTGCCTGCTCAAGGACGTTGTCTCGATCCACGGCCTGCCCGCCGACGCGGAGCAGGCGATCGAACGGGAGATCAACCACTACCTCGAGCACCTGCCCTGCGGCAGGGAGGAGAACTGAGATGGAAAACCTGGCTTGCGGCTGCCCCGGCGCGAACGTGCGCACCCTCGACGGCCCCCCGTGTGCACCCGCGCGGGAGCCCGGGAGCAACCCTTCGGAGCTCCGCCAGTGGCCCACCCAGCTCAAGCTGGTGCCTCCCACGGCCCCGTGGCTCCAGGGGGCGGACCTCCTGGTCGCGGCCGACTGCGGCCCCTTCGCCTACGCCGACTACCACCGGGACTTCCTGAAGGGCCGGGTCGTGGTGAACGCCTGCCCCAAGCTCGACGACGCGGGCCCCTACGTGGAGAAGCTCGCCCAGATCTTCCGGCACAACGAGCTGCGCTCGGTCACGGTCGCCATCATGGAGGTGCCGTGCTGCAAGGGGCTGGAGGTCATCGTGCGCCAGGCCCTTGCGGCCTCGGGGAAGACGATCCCCCTGGACGTGGCCGTGATCGGGGTGGACGGCGAGAGGAGGCAGTGACCGTGCGCGACGTGACCTCCGTGCTCACCGAGGAGCACCGTCTGATCTTGCGGATGATCGACCTGGTGGAGAACAACACCCGCCTGCTCGAGGAAGGGGGATTCGCGGACTGGGACTTCTACCTGGACGCGGTCGACTTCATTCGCCACTATGCCGACCGCTTTCACCACGCCAAAGAGGAGGACGTCCTCTTCCGGGAGCTCGTCCGCAACGGCATGCCCGAGAAGAGCTCACCCGTGGAGGCGATGCTCATGGCCCACGACGAGGGGCGCGCGTTCGTCCGGGGGATGGAGGAGGCGGCCCTGCGTGCCAAGGCCGGAGATCCGTCGTCGGCCTCATCCGTGGCGGAGAACGCCCGAGGGTACGCGGCGCTCCTGCGGGACCACATCGACAAGGAGGACAACATCCTCTACCCCCTGGCGGAGCGGGTTCTCCCTGCGGGGTGGCGCGACGCCATGGCGGCCGAGTACGAGCGGGCGGAACGGCCCGAAATCCAGGAGGCGTACCGGCGGCTCGTGGAGAAGCACGAGCACCGCGCCCGGAACGCGCAGGTCGGGGAGGCTGGCCGCCCCGCCGCCTGAGCCCACCCGAGCCCGCCTGGCCGCGCTCGTGCCGAAGCCTCCGGGGAAGCCACTTCCGGGGGCTTCGGCATTCCTGAACCCCGGCCCCAACGAGTCCCTGCCTCGGATCGTCGAGGCGCGGTCCGGCCCGGGGTTCTCCCCTTCGGCGGCGCCGGATCCCGTGAGCCTCGTGCCTGCCCGTGGGATCCTCGCGATCCACCATCAAATTTTCCGGCGGGGTCGGGGAGCCGTGGAGTGCAGCCCCGTACCGCCTCGACCGACCCGCTGAAGCTGGCGCAAACGGGTGAAGCCCGGCGTGCCGGGGCCTGCGGGGACACCCCT
>CAZYJP010000513.1:0-1899 GCA_964647795.1 uncultured Thermodesulfobacteriota bacterium | reverse complement strand
GTGGCTCACGTCGGCGATGGCCACCCACAGGCGGGTCTCGCCCTTCTCCAACCGCTCCACGCACACCGCGTCGTCGAAATCCTTGGCCTTCTCCCCGTCGATGGTGACGAAGGCCAGGTCCCGCAGGTCGTCTCTCCCCTCCAGGTCCGCCTTGCGCACCTGCTTGGGCACCTTGGTGGCCTCGGCCAGGGCGTCCTCAGGAAAATCCACCCGCACCCCGTGCTTCAGGGCGATGGCTTTGGCCTCCACGTCCGGCTCGCCGGGGTTTCCGAGCACGTTGACGACCCGCCCCTCGGGCCCCGTGTCCCCGGTGGGGTAGGCCGTGAGCTCAACCTGTACCACCTGGCCGTCGGCGGCGCCCAGGAGGTCGTCGCGCGCCACGCTCACTTCGTGGAGCAGGCGGTTGTCCAGGGGCACCACCGAGGCGAGCTTGCGCCGCACCCGAACCCGGCCGATGAGGGTCTCGTGGGCGCGGCGCAGGATGCGGATCACCCGTCCCTCCGGTCGCCGCTCCGTGCGCTCCAGCCGGGCCACCACCCGGTCTCCGTTCATGACCTCCCGCAGCCACGCCGGCCTGACGAAGAGGTCGGCCTGGTCGCGGTCGTCCGGGATCACGAAGCCGAAGCCGTCCGGGTGCACCTGCACCCGCCCCACCACCAGGCCCACCCTGCTGGGGTGGGCGTACTGGCCCCCCTTGATGTCCACTGCGTCGCCCTCGCCCACCCGCTCGTCGAGAAACCGCAGGAACTCGGCCTCCTTGGCGGCGGGGATCTTGAGCCGCTCGATGAGCTCGCGGGCTGTCAGGGGCTGCCCGGCACGGTCGAGGAGAAACGTCACAAAGGATTCGCGCGTCGGGATCATGGGGCTCCTTTCCCTCTCACCAGGCGGGCCTCGGCCCGGGCGGCGAGGGTGCCGTCCTCCAGAATTGCCTCGGCCGTGCCCTGGAGCAGGCGCGGCTTCACCTCGGTCATCCGGCCCTGCACGCGCAGGGGTCGCTGGGTGGGAACCGGCTGCAGGAACCGCACCGAGAGCTCGGCGGTCACCGCAGGCATCCCCAGGCAGACGGAGAGCTTTCCCAACGCTTCGTCCAGCACCGTCGCCACGAGCCCGCCGTGGACCACGCCGGTGAACCCGTGGTGGGCCTCCCGGGGCACCCACAGGGTCTCGATGGTGCGCCTCCCCTCGTCCACCGAGAAGCGAAGCTGCAAACCTTCGCGGTTCTCCGCCCCGCACACGAAACAGTCGTCTCCCCAGGAGAGTTCCATGTGAGCCTCGAGGATGTGCCGGAGGCGCTGGGGCGCCTTCCGGGGGAACGGCGCGCAGTATACCCGCCCCCGGAAGACCGGCAAAGCAGGCAGTCCCTTGACCGGACAGCGGGGGCTGCTATATAGTCCGCGCCGTGCCGAAGTGGCGGAATTGGTAGACGCGCCAGGTTCAGGGTCTGGTGGGTTCACGCCCGTGCTGGTTCGAGTCCAGTCTTCGGCACCATACGCAAGCCAACCCCTTGTTCTCGCAAGGGGTTTTTCTTTTTC
Source organism: uncultured Thermodesulfobacteriota bacterium (assembly GCA_964647795.1). Classification (GTDB taxonomy): domain Bacteria; phylum Desulfobacterota; class Deferrisomatia; order Deferrisomatales; family JACRMM01; genus JBFLZB01. The sequence goes on along the minus strand of CAZYJP010000513.1, from coordinate 367 downwards.
CAGGCACGGTTCTTCTTCGGTCTGACCGATCGGTACACAGGGAACCCTAGAAGGGGACATTCTATGTCCCTTTGTGATTTCCGTATCCCTCAATCGCTCCGTGTGTTCCTGGAGGAAACCTTCTGTAGCTACATTGCATCGAGGCCGCAGAACTGACGGCTTGATACGCTGCGGCCCGCAGGTAGATACGTAAGCGCCCAATGAACTCCATCTTCCCGTGATGCTTCCGAGCTGCGATGCTGGGGCCCGATTTCGGCAGAAGGGAGGGTTCGGGTGGCGGCGACACGATATGGGGAAAAGCGAAGAACCAGGAAGGCCACGCTACGAGGGAGTCGACGGGGTATGAAGGGGGTGGCGGTGCCGGGGG
>CAZYJP010000512.1:523-1900 GCA_964647795.1 uncultured Thermodesulfobacteriota bacterium | reverse complement strand
GGGAGGCCTCGCGCACGTACCCGCCCAGGCGCACGGTGGCGGCCGCGAGCCCCCCTACGGCGACGAATAGGGCCCGGGGGGATCCTCCGTGCCGGTTGAGAAGGTGGCGGGCCAGGAGGGCTGCGCCAAGGCCCACTGCGAGCATCCACCAGAAGAAGGCCCAGGTCATGATCATGCCCATGGCCAGGTAGAAGAGCGCATAGAAGCTCCCCACGGCGGTCACGAGCACGGCGGGAACGGGAAACGGCGCGTCCTTGCCCCGGGTGCGGAAGAAGTACCCGAGGCTCAGGCCGAGCATGGCGGCTACCAGCACCTGCTTCGTCCACCACCAGTCGACGCCCCCCGCCACCACGTCGCCCTTGCCCCACATGAGGTTCACGAAGGCCTCGTTGGCGTGGTACTTGAGCACGTGGGAGTAGAAGTACCCGATGATCGGGAGCGACAGGAACGCCACGAACCCCACGTAGAAGGCCAGCCGCCCCCCGTCCTCGTGGTGGCGTCGGACCGCGTCCGGGCGCGACGCGTACAGGGAGAGCCCGCACAGCCCCGCCACCACGAAGCCTCCGTAGGAGAAGTTGGCGAGCGCCCGGTGGAAGGTGAGCATGAGGAACGAGGGGTTGTAGAAGGCCTGCCGGTCCCAGCCCAGGATGCCCCGGGCCAGGTCGACCTGGGCTTCGCCCACTCCCGGCGTGACCATGAAGCTCCCGAGCCCGTTGATGATGTAGAACTGGAGGAGGAACATGGGTGTCATGAGGGCGCCCATGAAGATGTGAAGCTTCTTGTGCCCCCAGAGGTTGTCCCAGAAGAAGTAGTGGAGCGTCAGCGTCGTGGCGAGCAGGAAGAAGAGGAACTCCTCCACGATGAGGGGCCAGAAGAAGTGGTTGAAGAGCTGGCTCCAGAACTGGGGGTAGAGCCCGGAAAGGCCGAAGATCAACCCGATGGCCACGATGGTGCCGATGTTGTAGATGCACACGTGGTAGAGCTGCACCCGTTTGGCCAGCAGGTCGTAGCCCCGGTCGCGCCGCAGGTAGCCCACGATCTGGGCGATCGTCACCACGAAGGCGAACCCGATGGCCAGGGAGGCCACCGCCACGTGGAAGAGGCCGGTGAAGCCGATGAACCACTTGGCCCCGAGGGCCGGGAACTCGATGTAAGGGCTCATCGGATCGTCTTCCGGAGGTAGTCGGCGATGCGGGCCGCCTCCTCGTCGGTGAGCGCGACCCCGGGCCTCCGGCGCTCGATCTCCACCCGGGCGTCCCAGTCCTGGGGCCCGGATCGGGTGAGCTCGGCGGGAGTGACGTGGCAGCCCATGCACCGCTGGTAGAGGAGGTAGCGGTCGGCCTCCCGGGGCAGGACCTCGGGCTTGACGATCTCCCC
>CAZYJP010000512.1:0-513 GCA_964647795.1 uncultured Thermodesulfobacteriota bacterium | reverse complement strand
CCAGCGGCTCGAGGTACTTCGTGTAGAGCAGGTAGCGGTCGGCCTCGGCCGCCTTCCACTCGGGCTTGACGATCTCCCCGTAGACCGTGTCGGGGCTCTTGCTGCGCTCGCGCACGAAGCCCCCGATCAGGAAGGCGCAAAACGCCGCCGTCCCCACCGTGAAGAGGGCCCAGCGCCACGCCGGGGCTTCGGGCCGGAGCCGGTCGCGAAAGGCCCAGAGGAGACCCACGAAGCCGAGGATCAGGACCGGCCAGCCGAGCTTCCAGGCGGTGCCCCCCCCCGGCAGCCAGCGCACCGGGGGATGCCAGTGGAACACCAGCACCAGGCTCGCCAGGCCCAGGGTAACGGCCGCGAGCAGGCCGCGGCGGCGGTGGCGCGCGAAGAGGTAGGCGGCGCCGACCCCCGCCAGGAGCGCCACGAAGGCCATCTTGATCGTGAAGTGGGGCGCCACGTGGCCCCCCATGATGGCGTGGAACGCGACGGGGGCGTTGTCCCGGACCACCCCCGCGTAGC
>CAZYJP010000511.1:0-1903 GCA_964647795.1 uncultured Thermodesulfobacteriota bacterium | reverse complement strand
CGGTCGCCCCCGTGGCCGTGGGGGGGGGCGCCCGGCGCCGGCTGGACTTCGCCCTCGTGGCACCCCGGGCCCGGGACCCCTACCCCGTGATCTTCCGGCTCTCCGAGGCCGGAAAGGGCGGACCCGTCGCCGAGACCCGCGCCGTAGTAGCCCCGACGGGAGTCGGGAAGGGCCCCGCGGTGGACTCCCCCGTGGAATCCAATGACTAGCCGCGCCTGGGTTCTGTTCGTGGCCGGCCTCGTCTGCTGCTTCCTGGCCCTCATGACCTGGTCCGTCCATCGGGCCGCCACGGGGGCGAGCCCGGTGGTGCAGGAGTACCTGCGTGAGCGCCCCTGAAGCCGCCCGGGATCTCTGCGCCCACTGCGAGCTCCCCATCCCCCCGGGCGAACGGATAGACGACCGGGTGGAGGGGGAGGATCTCGGTTTCTGCTGCCGGGGCTGCGCGGGCGCCTATCGCATCATCTGCGGAGCCGGACTGGGCGACTTCTACCGGAGACGGCGCTGGGACGCGGCCGGCACCCCCGAGGGGGCCTTCGAGACCCTCTACACGGACACCTACCTCGCGCGGTTCGTGGTCCCGGCCGCCGAGGGCGCCGAACTCTCGGTGCTCGTCGACGGCATCCGCTGCGCGTCCTGCGTGTGGCTCCTGGAGCACCTGCTCTCCCGGGAGCCGGGGGTAGGGGAAGCCCGCCTCAACTTCGCGACCCACCGCGCCCGGGTGCGCTTCGACCCCGCCGTCACCTCACCGGCGCGGATCTTCCAGGTGCTGGCCGGGATCTGCTACCTCCCCCGGCCCTACTCGGCCGACGCCGCCGAGGAGGCCGCCCTCCGGGAGCGGCGCTCCCTCCTCCTGCGTTTCGGCACGGCGGCCTTCCTCTCCATGCAGCTCATGGGGTACTCCCTGGCCCTCTATGCCGGCTACTTCCGGGGCATGGACCCCGGAACCCGCGCCCTCCTCGAGTGGCTCGCAGCCGCCGTGACGACACCCGTCGTTTTCTACTCCGGGGGGCCCTTCTTCGCAGGGGCGCTCCGCAGCCTTCGCAACCGCGCCCCCGACATGGACCTCCTCATCGCGCTGGGGGTCGGGGCGGCCTACGGGTACAGCCTGTACGCCCTGGCGGCGGGCCTCGAGGTGTACTTCGACACCGCCGCGATGATCGTCACCTTGCTCCTGGCGGGGCGTCTCTTCGAGGTGGCGGCCCGGGGGCGGGCGACGGCCGGCATCGACCGCCTCCTGCGCCTGGTGCCCGATGACGCCCACCGGCTGGAGGAGGGAGAAGCCCGGGGGGTTCCCACTTCCTCCCTGGAGCCGGGCCACCGCGTCCTCGTGCGGCCGGGGGAGCGGTTTCCCACCGACGGGGAGGTGGACGAGGGGGAGACCGAGGTGGACGAATCCTCCGTCACCGGGGAACCGGGGCCGGTGCACCGCCGGCCCGGCGACCCGGTCACCTCGGGCACCCTGAACCTCACCACCTCGGTGGCCGTGCGGGTCACGGCCGCCGCAGCCGCCTCCTTCGTGGGCCGAGTGGCCCGGCTCGTGGAGGAGGCACAGGCGCGCAAGGCACCCATCCAGCGCCTGGCCGACCGTGTGGCAACGGCCTTCGTTCCCGCCGTGCTCCTCATCGCAGCGGGGACCGGCACCTACTGGGCTCTCCTGGCGGGTGATCCGGCGGGTGCAGTTCTGAACGCGGTCTCGGTTCTCGTGGTCGCGTGCCCCTGCGCCCTGGGTCTGGCCACCCCCACCGCCGTGCTCGTGGCCACCGGCGCAGGAGCCCGGCGGGGCATCCTCTTCCGGGGCGGGGACGTGCTGGAGGCCTTGGGACGCGTGGGCGCGGCGGCCTTCGACAAGACCGGCACCCTCACGGAGGGCCGCCCGCGGGTCGTGGCGGTGGAGACCAGCCTG